>CAIKAA010000396.1 GCA_903825275.1 uncultured Fibrobacterota bacterium
CCCGAAATTCTTCCCCACATTTTTGAACCGTTTTTCACCACCAAACTCGGCGCCCGCGGGACCGGCTTGGGGCTGGCAAGCGTCTGGGGCACTGTGCAACGACACGGCGGCAGCATCACGGTCCAAAGCCGAGCCGACGAAGGGACCGAATTTCGCATCTGGCTTCCCCTGGCTCCCGAAGGACTGGAGCCGGAGCGGCTCCCCCAAACGGGAAAGGCCTCGCCGGGAAACAAGAAGCTCCGGATCTTCGCCTTGGACGACGACCTCCAAGTTTGCGAAGTCCTGGAAGCCATGCTCCATTCGCTGGGTCACCAAGTCGAGCTGTTCACCAACTTCGACGACTTTTGGACCCGACTGAAATTCGGAGCCAACCTGGATCTCCTCATTCTGGATCTGGACATGCCGGGAGTGACGGGGATCGAGGCGTTGAAACGGCTCCGGATTTCTTATCCCGATCTTCCGGTCATGGCCGCCTCGGGTCATTTTTCGACCAGCGCTCTCCAAGAACTCAAGACCCTCGGCGTCGAAACCTGTTTGCGAAAACCGTTCGGCGCCCTGGAGATCGGTCAAGCCATCCAACGAGAAGCGCGACTTTAGAATTCCCCCGCGATTTGTTTTGAACCAAGGCGTCCTGCGAATCTTTTCCGAGCGATGAACCGACTTCGGAAGACCGTTTCCGGTGGGCCCGAAGAGTCGAAACGCGTCACCGTTCGGTAAAATCAAGGGGAATTGGAGCTTCAGAGCCGCCAATTTATCCCCTCGACGCCCAAAGAAGGAATTGTCCATCGACAGAGATTGGATGTTGTCCTCGGACGCAGGACGGAAGCGTTCCCTCTCTTTTTATCGCGACTTTTTGATTGTTTGGGCATTAAAAAATACCGAGGAAATTATGCTGGACAAAGTGAATGACCTCAAGGGATTCCGCATGGAAGCCCTGGATGGACCCATCGGAACGGTTGCCGAGCTCTACTTCGACGACCGCTATTGGACCGTGCGTTACCTCGTGGCGGACACGGCAGCTTGGCTCAAGGAACGGCAGGTGCTGATCTCGCCGTTTGCGGTGACTTCCGTGAATCGCGAAGACCGGACGATTTCTGTCAGCCAGGCGCTCCAGCAGATCGAGCGCGGCCCCACCCTGGAGGCCCACAAGCCTGTCTCCCGCCAGTTCGAGAAAAACTACCACGACCACTTCGGCTGGCCCACTTACTGGAAAGGTCCGTGTGCCTGGGGGTCATCCCTCTATGTCGCCACAGCTCGTGACCAGATGGACCGCTCCCACAAGGAAGAACACTTTTGGGACCACCACCTGCGCAGCACCAAAGACGTCACCGGACACCACATCCAGGCCAGCGACGGAGAAATCGGGCATGTAGACGATTTCGTCATCGACGACGAATCCTGGACCATCCGCTACTTCGTGGTCGACACCCAGATCATCTGGCTGGGAAAGAAGGTCCTGATCTCGCCGCTATGGATTGACAAAATCGATTGGGCGGACCGGAATGTTTCTGTAACCGAGACTCAAGATGCAGTCCGGAACTCTCCCGAATACTCGGAAGCCTTTCTCTTGACCCGAGACTACGAAACGCGACTGCACAAGCACTACACCCGCCTTGGCTACTGGGACGAAGATCGCGCCGGGGTGAAACACCGTTTCTGAAAGCTCCGGCAAGGCCCAAACCCTAAGACAGGTTTTGTCGAGAGCCAAAAGCCGGTACCGGGGCGCTTGGAAGTCGAGCCGCCCCGTAATCACCGACACCGCGCGCTTTCACGCGCCAACATCCAAACCAAGGAAATGATGCCATGAACAAGAACAACGCCGTGGTCGCGATCTACGCCACCCATAGTGAAGCCGAACAAGCCGTCAAGGAGCTCCAGCACGCGTCCTTCGACATGAAGAAGCTGTCGATCGTGGGGCGCGAGTACCAAACCGACGAGCACGTCGTGGGATATTACAACGCCGGTGATCGCATGATGTATTGGGGCAAGCTGGGCGCCTTCTGGGGCGGAATTTGGGGACTGCTTTTTGGCTCCGCATTTTTCTTCATCCCCGGCATTGGGCCATTGGTGGTGGCGGGACCATTGGTCACCTGGATTCTCGGAGCCCTGGAAGGCGCCTTGGTCACGGGTGGCTTGAGCGCCTTGGGAGCCGCCCTGTTCAGTCTCGGGATCCCTCACGACAGCATCCTGCGCTACGAGACCGCGCTGGGAGTTGGGAAGTTCCTGGTCATCGTGCACGGAAGCGCCGGGGAAATCGGCCTCGCCCGCGAAATCATCGGCGGCACCAAGGCCGAATCGATCGACGAACATCCCGTTTCCCCCTCGGACATCGTTCAGTGATCCCGAGTGGTCTTGACGATGCCGAGGCGGCCCTGCGCCTTCGCACGGATGGACCCAACGCCTTGCCTCCCAAAGCGAGTCATGGTCTTTTCGCGATCGCCTGGGAGGTGGTTCGGGAGCCCATGCTCCTGCTTTTGGTGGCGGGTGGACTTCTGTATCTCGCGATGGGCGGCCTTGGCGACGCCATCCTGCTCTTGGTCTTCGTGTTCGTGGTCATGGGCATCACCATCGTGCAGGAACGGCGCACCGAACGCACCTTGGAGGCTCTGCGAAAAATGTCCAGCCCCTTGGCGACGGTCTGGCGCGCAGGAGTGCGCAAGCGCATTCCCGCTGCCGAATTGGTCCGCGGCGATCTTGTCGTCTTGTCCGAAGGGGAGCGCGTCCCCGCCGATTCCGTCCTCCGCGAGGGCCTGAACTTGTCCGTGGACGAGTCCCTTTTGACCGGGGAATCGGTACCCGTGGCCAAGACCGCTTCCACGAGTGCGACCGAACTGGAGCGTCCTGGAGGAGACGGTCTGGCTTCGGTTTTTTCCGGAACCCTGGTGGTGGCCGGACAAGGTGTCGCCGAGGTGTTGGCCACCGGTCCTCGCTCCGAAATTGGCAAGATCGGAGCGGCGCTGGTCGAGGTCGTGCCCGAGCGGTCCGGACTCCAGAAGGAAACCTCCCACATGGTGCGGATGTTCGCCCTGCTCGCCGCGGGGCTTTGCTCGCTGGTGGTCGTGGCCTATGCGCTGACCCGCGGGTCCGACCTCGAGAGCTGGAAGCGGGGGCTTTTGGCCGGAATCGCGCTCGCCATGGCGATTCTCCCGGAAGAACTTCCGGTCATCCTCACCATCTTCCTGGCCTTGGGTGCCTGGCGCATTTCGCGCAACCGGGTTTTGACCCGGCGCATGCCGGCCATCGAGAACTTGGGTGCCGCCACGGTGCTGTGCACCGACAAGACCGGAACCCTGACACTCAACCGAATGACGGTGACGAAAATTGTCCTTGATGACAAGGCGGTCGACTTGTCGTCAGATGCGGATCAGCCTTCGGACGTGCAAGCACTGTTGGATCTCGCGGTCCTGGCCAGCCGACCCGATCCCTTTGACCCGATGGAACAGGCCATCCATGAGGCGGGCAACGCCAAGGCCAAAGAGTTGATCGACTCCCATCGCGATTGGAGCTTGGAGAAGGAATACTCGCTCTCGTCGGGATGGCTTGCGTTCACCCAAGTGTGGAGGGGGAAGGAAGGCGATCGCACAGTGATCGCCTCGAAAGGCGCGCCCGAAGCCATCCTCGATCATTGCGGCCTGGATTCCCCGCGACGAGAGGCGCTGGACCGCAAAGTCCAGGCTTTGGCCCAAGACGGCCTGCGTGTTTTGGCCGTGGCCCGAGGGGTCGCCGTGGGGACGCTGCCCTCCCAACCCAGCGAGTTGCACCTGGAATTCGTCGGCCTGATCGGTCTCTCGGATCCGCTTCGCCCCGACGTTCCCGGCGCTGTGGCCGAATGCCAGACCGCCGGCATCCGCGTGGTGATGATCACCGGCGACTACCCGGAGACCGCAAAAAGCATCGCGCGCCAAGCGGGACTTTCCAACCCCGAAGAGGTCCTCACCGGTTTGGAACTCGCCTCGATGACCGACGTGGAACTCGCCCGGCGCATCCAGACCGTGCAGGTCTTTGCCCGAGTCGCCCCCGAACAGAAATTGCGGGTGGTCCGGGCTCTCCAGGCCAACGGGGAAGTCGTCGCGATGACCGGGGATGGCGTCAACGACGCTCCCGCTCTCAAGGCGGCGGACATCGGCATCGCCATGGGGAAACGGGGCACCGACGTGGCGCGCGAAGCGGCATCGCTGGTGCTTCTCGACGACGACTTCGCCTCCATCGTCGCCGCCGTGCGGATGGGCCGTCGCATCTACGACAACATTCGCAAGGCGACCTCGTTCGTGTTCGCCGTCCACGTCCCCATTGCGGGCCTGTCCATCCTGCCGGTGCTTTTGCCGGGATGGCCGCTTTTGCTTTTGCCAGTCCACATCGCCTTTTTGGAACTGGTGATCGATCCTTCTTGCACCCTGATTTTTGAATCAGAACCGGAAGAAAAGGACATCATGAACCGTCCCCCCAGAGCCCGGACCGAGCGTCTGTATTCCTGGAGGAGCCTGTCGATCAACCTGATTCAAGGGCTGGGAGCCCTGGGAGCCTGCGTCCTGGTCTTCCTGTGGGCCCGCCTTGGGCACGGCGACAACGCGGCCCGAGCCCTGACCTTCGCCGCCTTGGTGATGTCCCTGCTGGCCGTCATCGTCACCAACCGATCCTGGTCCCGTTCCATTTGGGGCATTCTTTGCACACCCAATCCGGCCCAGTGGTGGGTGGTGTCAAGCACCGCCCTATTTCTGACTCTGGCCTTGACCCTGGCGCCTGCCCGGCAGTTGTTCCGCTTTGATCCCCTGCACCTACCCGACGTCTTGCTCAGCCTAGGCACCGGTCTTCTCTGCGTTGGATGGATCGAGGCCATCAAGGTTCTCAATCAGCGTCGCAAAACTTCCCAATAACCGGTGCCCACCGCTGTTGGCGTGGCCCCAAACCAGGAGAACCAAATGAAGAAGCAGTCCGGACTGTGGATCGACCATCGCGAAGCGGTGATCGTGTCCCTCACACCCAATGGGGAAGAGATGACAGAAATTTCCTCGAGTGTCGAAAAACACCCCGGTCACGATCCCTCGATCGCTGAGAAAAGCGGCCACCACGAGGACCGCAAGATCAAGGCCACCGACAGCCAACAACGTGAATTCACCGCCCACCTCGACCGGTACTACGACGAGGTCGTCGCCGCCGTCCGGGACGCCCAGGCCATCTTGGTTTTTGGACCCGGCGAAGCCAAAGGAGAATTCAAGAAGCGTTTGGACCACGCCAAGATCGGAGACCGGGTCGTGGCCATGGAGACCACCGACAAGATGACCCATCACCAGATCACCGCGAAAGTCCACGAATACTTCAAGAAGTTCCCCAAAGGGGGGCCGAATCCAGTCCCGGCAGACCGGGACCGGCTACGCAAAGGAGAGGTGAAAATGCCAAGAATACCGCAGAGGGACAAACAGTTTCTGTCGCATTCCTGCTTGGCAATCTGCTTTGCGGACTTCTTGCATGGGCTCTCCTCTGAGCCCAGATCATGAACGGCGGCACCCAAACCCCCAACCGGGGCAAGGTCGTTGCCGTGCGCGGTAGCGTGGTGGACGTGCGCTTTGATGGTCAATTGCCTCCTCTCCTTACCCTTTTGCGGGCGGGGAGCATCGCGATCGAGGTTTTGGAGCAGACCGATCCGCATCAGGTGCGCGGGATTGCGCTCACTCCCACCCAGGGCCTCGCGCGTGGCGCCATGGTCGAAGACACCGGCGGCCCCCTGAAGGCACCTGTTGGCAGTGCGGTGCTCTCGCGCATGCTCGACGTGTTCGGAAACCCCATCGACCGCGGTCCGGCGCTTGCGGATGTCCAGTGGCGCTCGGTGCACCGAGCCCCGCCCCTGTTGGAGAACCGGTCGACCAAGTCCGAAATGTTCGAAACCGGCATCAAAGTGGTCGATGTGCTGGTTCCCTTGGAGCGCGGGGGAAAAGCCGGGCTGTTTGGGGGTGCTGGGGTGGGCAAGACCGTGCTGCTCACGGAGATGATTCACAACATGATCGGCCACCAGGAAGGCGTCAGCATCTTTTGCGGGATCGGCGAACGGTGCCGCGAAGGCGAAGAGTTGCATCGCGAGATGCTCGAAGCCGGAGTTCTCCCCAACATGGCCATGTTTTTCGGACAAATGAACGAGGCTCCGGGAAGCCGGTTCCGGATCGGCCACGCGGCCCTGACCTTGGCGGAATATTTTCGCGACGACGAGCACCGCGACGTGCTGTTGTTGATCGACAACATCTTCCGCTTTATCCAGGCGGGCTCCGAAGTCTCGGGACTGATGGGACAAATGCCTTCGCGGATGGGCTACCAGCCCACGATGGGAACCGAACTTTCCGGATTGGAGGAGCGCATCGCCAACACCGACTCGGGCGCCATCACCTCCATCCAGGCCGTCTATGTTCCCGCCGACGACTTCACCGATCCCGCCGCCGTGCATGCCTTCTCCCACCTTTCGGCCTCCATCGTCCTGTCCCGAAAGCGAGCGGGAGAAGGGCTTTTCCCCGCCATCGATCCACTGCAATCCAGCTCGCGGATGACAACGTCAGGAATTGTCGGCAAGCGGCACTACGATCTGGCGCAGGAGATTCGCAAAACCCTCGCCCAATACGCCGACCTCAAGGACATCATCGCCATGTTGGGCCTGGAACAATTGTCCGAGGACGACCGCAAGGTGGTCGCGCGCGCCCGGCGTCTGGAGCGCTTCCTCACCCAGCCGTTCTTCGCCACCGAACAATTCACGGGACACGGCGGAAAACTGGTGAGCCTAAAAGACTCGCTGGATGGGTGCGAACGAATCTTGCGGGACGAATTCAAGGATTTTCCGGAAAGCGCTCTCTACATGATCGGGGCCATCCAGGAAGCCAAGAAGGAGGTCAACCCGAACCCGCCCCAACCCGAGCAAAATTCAAGAGTCCCCGCACCAAAGGCGGAACATGTCTGATCGGATGACCCTGAAAGTTTTGTTGCCGTTCGAAATCCATTCGGTCTGCCAGGAAGTCTCGCGCATCGTGGCCGAAACGCACCAAGGATCGCTCGGACTCCTTCCTCACCGGCTTGACTTTGTTGCCGCCCTTACCTCGGGGATTTTGGTTTACGAGACTGCGGCTCGGGGCGAAGTGTTCCTGGCCGTCGACGAAGGCGTGATGGTCAAGACGGGCTTGGTCGTGCTGGTCTCGGTTCGCCGCGCCCTGGTCGGGACAGATCTTGACAGATTGCGCGAGTCGGTGGAATCGGAATTCTTGACCCTGGACAGGCGGGAAAAGGAAGCGCGCACCGCCATGGCCAAACTCGAATCCGGGTTTCTCCGGCGCTTTGCGAGAATCCAAGATGTTTGATCCAAAAACGCCAAAAGCGACGGAAGACGAACAATTCGCGGGGAAAATTGGTGCCCATGCCGACCGGAAGCTTGAGTCCAAGCGGCACCCTCAAGGGGTCTGGTTCGGCCTGGGGATGATGGGCCTGGTTGGCTGGACCGTGGCTGTGCCCACGGTGTTGGGTGCGGCAGTGGGAATTTGGTTGGACGACCGCCATCCCGGAGCCCATCCGTGGACCCTGGCCCTTTTGGTGGCAGGCCTTGTGCTGGGGTGCATGCACGCCGGTTACTGGGTCGCGAAGGAAGACCGTGCCATGCACCGCAAAAATGGAGGGACACAGTGAGGGAAATTCTACACCAAGCCTGGATCTTGGTGGCCGGGGCATTGATTGGATCCGTATTTTTCGGCGGACTCCATTGGACCGTCCACCGGGCGATTGCCCTCCCGGTCCCCGGCTTGTGGTTTTTCGCAAGTTCAATCCTGCGCACCATTTTTGCCCTTGCCGGATTCTGGATGGTTACCGACAGAAATTGGCAAAGCATGCTGGTTTGTCTGGTCGGCTTCGTCGCGGCTCGTCTGGCCGTGGTTTGGTGGACACGAGTTGTGCCCAAGATGGAAGCCGTTGCGACATCGCCAGAGGTGCGAGATGCGCCTTAGTCCGGATCAATGGATTTTTTGGCAGCACGGGTTTGCAAAGATCAACGCGACCCTTGCCTTCACTTGGGGACTGATCTTCGTCCTGTCTCTTGGCTCCAAGCTTCTCACCCGAAAATTGTCTTCGACCGCCGAGCGGTCGTCTTGGCAGAACCTGTTGGAAATCCTGGTGCTCGGGATCCAAAAGCAAATCGAAGAGGTGGGGTTGGAGAATTCCCATAAGTATTTGGGCTTTCTGGGCACGCTTTTCCTGTTCGTAGCCACGTCGAGCCTCTGTACCATTCTTCCTGGCTTCGAGCCACCCACCGCCTCGCTATCCACCACCGTGGCGCTGGCGCTTTGCGTGTTCGTGGCGGTCCCGTTTTTTGGGATCGAGGACCGGGGCCTGGGCGGCTACCTGAAATCCTACCTCGAACCCTCGGCGATCATGCTGCCCTTCAATCTCATCAGCGAACTCTCGCGCACCCTGGCGTTGGCGGTTCGCTTGTTCGGCAACATGATGAGCGGGGGAATGATTGTGGCCATCCTTTTGACCATCACCCCGTTTTTCTTTCCGCTGGTCATGACCGCCCTGGGTCTGCTCACCGGAATGGTGCAGGCCTACATCTTCAGCATCCTCGCTGCGGTCTACATCGCTTCCGCGATTCACGCCCAAACGCCAGAGCCGAATTCTGCACCGGCACCATGATCCCTTCAAAGGAGTTCCAATGGACAGCATGACCTTGATCGCCATCGCCTCGATCTTCACCGCCGGCTTCGCCACCAGCATCGGTTGCCTCGCCCCCGCCTTGGCGGAAGGTCGCTCGGTGGCCACTTCGCTCAGCGCCCTGGCCCAGCAGCCCGACGCCTCGGCCACCATCACCCGCACGTTGTTCGTGGGGCTGGCCATGATCGAATCCACGGCCATTTATTGCTTCGTGGTCTCCATGATCTTGATTTTCGCCAATCCTTTCTGGAACCACGCCATCGCCCAAACGGTCGGCAAGTAAGCCGTGCCCATCGACTGGTTCACGGTGGTGGCACAGGCCCTCAACTTCCTGGTCTTGGTGTGGTTGATGAAACGGTTTCTCTACCAACCGGTTCTGGATGCCATCGCCGCGCGGGAGAAGGGGATCCGCGAGGAACGGGCCGATGCCGATGCCGTAAAGGTGCAGGCAGGCAAGGACCGGGAGGAATTTCAAAGGAAAAACGAGGCATTCGACCGCGATCGCGCCGAGCTCTGGACCAAGGCGACCGACGAGGCCAAGGCAGAACGACAGAAATTGGTCGACGCCGCGCGCATGGACGCAGATGCCTTGGCTACCAAGCGCCGGGAGGCCTTGGCGGCCCAATCGGAGACCTTGAACCGGGAGCTGGGTCGTTTGGCGCAAAAGGAGGTGTTCGCCGTGGCCCGAAAGGCTCTTGCCGACCTCGCGAATGCCGACTTGGAAGAACAGATGGTCTTGATTTTTGCCACCCGCCTGCGGACCATGGAAGGGCCTGCCAAGCAAGCCTTCGCCTTCGCGCTGCGATCGGCGGCCCAACCGGCCTTGGTGCAAAGCTCCTTTGACTTGGCACAGGCGGGGCGCGACAAAATATGTCTCGCCTTGAACGAGACCTTTTCTGCAGCGATTCCGGTACGGTTCGAGACCTCTCCCAGCTTGGTTTCGGGCGTAGAAATCTCTTCCGATGGACAAAAAATGACCTGGAACATTTCGGAATACTTGGGGGATTTGGAAAAGGATGTCCAGGATTTGCTCCAGGTGAAAACGGCATGAACGACCAGCCTGCGGGCATTCAGAACGCCCTTGAGTGCGCCTTCGCCGGCATGGCGCGCGCCCGGGAAGCCTTCCAGCCGCAGCTCGCGGTGCGCGAGGTGGGCCGCGTGGCCAGCGTGTCCACCGGCATCGCCCGAGTAACCGGCCTTCCGGGCGTCGGCTTCGAAGAATTGGTCGAATTCCCCAACGGGTCCCTGGGCATCGCCTTCAACGTGGACCCGGACGAAATCGGGGTTGTTCTCTTGGGCGACCACCAGGGATTGCAGGCCGGCGACGAGGTCCGGCGCACGGGCCGGGTCATGGATGTGGGAGTGGGCGAAGGGCTTTTGGGACGCGTGATCGATCCTTTGGGAAGGCCCCTAGACGGCTTGGGGCCCATTGCGGTGGAGACACGACTTCCCCTTGAAAGACCTTCCGCTCCGATCATGGATCGAGCCCCGGTGGTGGTTCCGCTCCAGACCGGACTCAAGGTCGTGGATGCGCTGATCCCCATCGGACGCGGTCAACGTGAATTGATCTTGGGCGACCGAGGCACCGGAAAGACCGCCATCGCCTTGGACGCCATCCTGAACCAGCGAGGGAAGAACGTGGTGTGCGTCTATTGCGCCATCGCTCAGAGAGCGTCTGCCGTGGCCAAGGCAGTGGCCAACCTCCGGGAGCGCGGTGCCATGGAGTTCACCGTCGTGGTCGTCGCTGCAGGCAACGATCCTCCGGGACTGTCCTACCTCTGTCCCTATGCGGCCACCAGCATCGCGGAGCATTTCATGGAGCGTGGCCGCGACGTGTTGGTGGTCTACGACGACCTGACCCAGCACGCCCGCGCCTACCGGGAGTTGTCTTTGTTGCTGCGTCGGCCACCGGGTCGAGAGGCCTTTCCCGGCGACATCTTCTACATCCACTCCCGGCTCTTGGAACGCTCGACGCACCTTGGGCCAGACCGGGGCGGCGGATCGTTGACGGCCCTGCCTGTCATCGAGACCGAGGCACAAAACATCGCGGCCTACATCCCCACCAACTTGATTTCCATCACCGACGGACAAATCTACCTCTCGCCCACCTTGTTTGAATTGGGCGTCTTGCCGGCCGTGGACGTGGGCAAGTCGGTGTCCCGAGTGGGAGGCAAGGCCCAAGGAGCGGCCTTTCGCGCCGTGGCCGGAGACCTCAAGCTCGCCTACGCGCAATTCGAGGAACTGGAGACGTTTGCCCGGTTCGGAGCCCGGTTGGACGAGGCCACGCGCAAGACCATTGAACACGGCCAACGCATCCGCTCCTGCCTGATGCAACCCGAGTTCGCTCCCGTTTCTGTTCCCGCCCAGATCGCGGTGCTCCTGGCCCTGACCGAGAACCTTTTCGATCCCATTGCCCTGGTCCAGATGACTGCTGCAGAAGCTGCGGTCCAGGTCGCGGCGGACGGGATGGACGAAGCCCTTCGCGGTCGTTTGGAATCGGCGCCAAAGCTTGCCGACCAGGACCGCAAATCCATCCTGGACGCCTGCCGCCAAGCCATCACTCCCTTTCTTCCTTCCTTGGACCCCAAACCCATGGCCACGCCCGAACTCGCCGCCAAACCATGAGCGACTCCCTGGAAATCCTTCGCAGCAAGATCCAAGGGGCCCAGGACCTTCAATCGGTGGTGCGGACCATGAAGGCAGTTGCCGCCTCGGGAGTCGGACAGTACGAAAAATCGGTCCGGTCCCTCACCCAATACCGCCACACCGTGGAACTCGGACTCGGTGCCTGCTTTCGCGAACTGGGCCCGTTGGCTTGGAGCTCGGAGGCGAACGTGCCGCCACCGCGCGCTTTCGGAGCCATTGTGTTCGGATCCGACCAGGGGTTGGTGGGCCCGTTCAACGAGGTGGTGGCAGATTTCGCCATCAAGTCCATTTCCATCCTGCCTGGCAATTCCCAAGTTTGGGCCGTGGGCGAGCGCGTCCACGCGCGGCTGACGGATGCAGGTCTGCCTCCGATTGGTCTGTTCCGCGTCCCCGAATCCTTGGCGAAAGTTGCACCCCTGGTGGGAAGAATCCAGGTCGAGAGTGAGGCCCATCGGGCCCAAGGCGACTACACCGAGGTCTACCTCTTCCACAACAAGCCAGGTTTGGGATCCCTCTACGAACCGGTCGTCCAGCGACTGCTTCCCCTCGACAACCAATGGCAGAAGGGGCTTTCAAAGGTCGGTTGGCCCACGCGCTCTGCGCCGCAGATTTTGGGCGAGGGTCCGGCAACCCTCGGATCGCTGGTACGGGAATACCTGTTCATCTCGCTCTACCAAGCCTCGGTCGAATCTCTTGCCAGCGAAGACGCAAGCCGGCTGGCGGCCATGCAACGTGCTGACAAAAACATCGAAGAACTTTTGGAGGGCCTTACGGGAGCTTTCCGGCGACAGCGGCAAAACGGGATCGACGAAGAGCTCTTCGACGTGATTTCGGGGTTCGAGGCATCGGCCAAACTGAGCCGAAAAGGAATGTCCTGAGGATCAAATCGTTTGGGCGTTGCGGTGGAGGAACATCTTGGCGGCTTCGTAGATCAGGATCGCGAACGAGCTGAACACCCAAACCGAGACGGCTTCCAGGGGAAGGTGGCTCCAAGGCTCGATGAAGATGCCCAGCATCGCGCGGTCTTGGTAACCCCACCAACCGCCGGGAATGGCCAGGGTGGCTTCCCAAAGGAGAGAAACGCCCATCGTGACAGAAAGTGTCAACGAAAATCCTCGCCAATTCACAAATCCCTTCACCACTCGCTGGAGCAGGAAAAACGGGGCGTAGGCCAGCGTCAGAAGGAACAGGTAGTAGCCCGGAACCGGCATGCCCCCGGGATTGAAGCGGGTCTTGAACCCGATTCCGGCCGCCGCTGCGAAAACCAAAACCATCCACCCTTTGGGGCTTGGCAGGATCAAGGTTTGCAACCGTCGCGACCAACGCCGGTAATCCCCATCGGGCCGATTGTATCGCACCAGCCAGTATTCGTCGCAAAAGACGTAGGACAAGGCCAGAAACCATCCCCCCAGCAGATAGAACCCGAACTCTTCGATGGGGATTTGGTTGATCTCGATTCCCAGCACCGCTCGAGGGTTGGGGAAGGTGAAAAAGGAGTGGGCGAAGAGCAAATCCAAACCACTTCCCAAAACCGTGATGATTCCCAGGGAAATCCAGAGCGCGGTGCGAACGGTCGGAGTCATCCGTCCGCGCTGGTGCAAAAACAGGGTCATCAGCACGACAGGAACTCCCCAAATGGAAAGCGACAGGGTGTAGGCCGGAATCCAAGAGCGGCACAAAACCAAAAGGGCCACCATCGCGAACCCAACCAAAGCGGTTCCTCTTCCCCTCGTTCGCTTCCCCAGCAAATGTCCCATTGTTGCGTCCTCCCGTCTTGAAACCGAAATGTTCCCCCTCACCGGAGCTTCTGCTCCCATTTGGGGTGTCCACTGGGAAAGGAACCTTACTTATCCATTTCGTTTTTACGGGCCTTTCCGTTGGAGCCTTGGTATGATCAGGGTCTTGTGACCAAACCCGGAAAGCTTTCCACGACCATCAAATTTGCACAACGCTGGTTCGCCGAACCCGCGATGAGCTCCCTGGAACGAGTCCGGGGACGTGTGTTGATGGCAATCCTCACGCTTTCCACCTTGTTGGATCTGGTGTTCTTGGTGTGGGTGCTGCCCAATGTCTATGGAATTTCCTTGGCCTCGCTGCGCCACTTCGAATGGTTGGCCTCGGGTATGTCGTTGGTGGTTTCCCTGGTCTTGATCCAGTTCTCCCGCAAGGGACATGTCCAAACCGCTGCGAAACTTTTTGTCGGGTTCGGCTTTGTCGCCACCTGGTCCATCCTCTTTGGCAAGTTCGGCGAAACCCACGACCCGCGCGAGATTTCGCGGGCCTTGGCATTTTTGATTCTTTCCCAAATGTTCGGGGGATTGTTGTTGGATTTTCGCTCGAACCTTGTGCTGGCCCTAGGGCATTTGGTGGGCCTCGCCTCGTTGCCCTTTTTGGTCCAGGATCTTTCGCTGCCGAATCTGATGGGTCTCTCGGTGATGTTCGGTTTTTCGGTTCTGCTGTCGGCAACCACGGCATTGTTCCATCATTTGGACCTCACCGAAATCTTGAATTCCCGAGCCCATCTGGAAGAATCGGTCGAGGAATTGCGCGGACAGATTTTGGCGCGCGAGCTGGCGGAAAAGTCCAAGGTCGAGTTGGAGGAAGCGCTTTTACGGACCCAACGCATCGAGGCCTTGGCACGATTGGCCGGCGGTTTTGCGCATGACTTCAACAACGCGCTGATGGGGGTGCTGGGCCAACTGGAACGAATCCACCATGGAGCCAGCTTGGGTCAAAAAACTCGCATCGACGATGCCATCCGGTCGGTGGAGCGGGCCTCGGGATTGATCAAAGGGATGCTTTCCCTCACCCACCCCAGCCATCAAAACTCTCCGGAGCATCCAGCCGACTTGGCCCTGTTGTTGGAAGAGACGTTTAGTCTGGCACGCGGAGCCGTTCCTCGGGGCATCGATCTCGACCTCGCCACGGCCCCCGACCTTTGGGTCTTGGCCGACCAAAGTCAAGTGGTCCAAGTTCTATTGAATTTGTGCGTCAACGCCCGTGACGCCTTGGAAGAAAATAGTCGGTCGGGAGTCCGTCCCAAAATCAGCCTCTCGATGGGCGAGGCGAGTTGGCAGGAACGTTTGGATCATGATCTCGACCCCCAATGCAAGGGCTTTGCCTGGATGCAGGTCGAAGACAATGGCCCAGGAATTCCCGACGAGACCCGCGAACGAATCTTCGATCCGTTTTTCACCACCAAAAGCGTGGGCAAGGGTTCGGGCCTGGGGCTTTGGATGTGCGACGCCATCGCCAAAGGCTTGGGTGGACAGATTTTGTACCGACCAGGTTTAACGGGAGGCGCCTGCTTTCGGCTATACCTCCCGACCTGTGAACCGGGCAGCCACACACCCATCAACTCATTCCTCCCCCCTTCGCGGTTGGCATCGACCAACTCCGGGAAAATTCTATTGGTGGACGACGACGAAGCCGTGCGAGAGGTCGTTTCCACCTTCCTTTCCGAAGCGGGTTGGGAAGTCGACCAGGCCTTCGATGGGCCCAACGCCCTGGAACAATTCCATCTGGATCCTGACGGATTCCGCCTTATGATCTTGGACCTGAGCCTGCCGGGAATGCATGGCAAGGAAGTCCTTCACACCGTCCAGAAAGTGCGCCCCGGTTTTCCGGTGCTGGTCATGTCGGGATATGATGCCAAGGCGAGTGACGCCACCTTCATCGAAGGCGTGTCGGGAAGGATCTTGAAGCCATTTCGGGCGCAGGCGCTTTTGAGAGAGGTCGATCGGATCGAATCGCAGAATTGATGATTTGACCCTTGTCATGTTCTGTCCTTGGCAATTTGGGACGAATGGGTCCAGCTAATTCGCATTGCCTATTTTCGGAGCCGAGCGGCTCCGAGGATGCTCTGGGGGTCCCACCCCCAGACCCCGGGGGCCCTCACCCCATTCCCCTCTCCGCCTGTCGGAGTGTCGCCGGACACCCAAAGTGATTCGCGTCCGGACACATATGGAGCGCCCAAAGTGATTCGCATCGGAGGTTGACAAGGGATCCAAGGTGCAGGTAGCACCTTCCCTATGGGAAACAACCTTCAAATGGACAAACAAGAGCAGCTTCGCTCGATGCTATCGGCCGGATGGACGGTACGTCGGATCCGCGAAGCCACGCGCATCCACACCCGGACCATAGCCCGCTTTCGGCGGGCGTGGTTCTCACCCCCTCAAAGTGATTCGCAAGTGTCCGCCGGGGATTCTCCTGGATTGGACAGCTGTCACGTGTTGATTCACCCCGCCCGGATCCAAAGTGATCCACAAGTGTCCGCCGGCCCTGCACCCGATCCACTGCGTCCCGGCACGCGCAGCGATCAGGTGTCCGGCCTGGTGGATGTGATTGCGAATTTGCTTGAGACCTCCCCTTCGGGCTCGGCCCAATGGATTTGGCAGAAGCTGGTAGAAAATCACGACTACCACGGTTCGGAACGCTCGATTCGCCGCTACGTGCACAAGATCCGTCGCACGACTCCGACCCTGTTTTTGCGCTTGCAAACGAAGGCAGGGCAACAGGCACAGGTCGACTACGCCCAAGGTCCGATGGTGATGGTCGACGGCAAGCTCAAGCGTTCGTGGTTTTTCAAAATGACGCTTGCGCACAGCCGCCACAGCTACGAGGAAGTGGTGCTGCGCCAGGACGTAGAGTCGTTCATCCGCTGCCATGAAAACGCCTTCGCGTCGTTTGGTGGCGTCCCTGCGGAGGTCAAGATTGACAACCTCAAATCCGGTGTTTTGCAGGCGCACCTTTACGAGCCTCAGCTCAACGCCGCCTACCAGGCGTTTGCCAATCACGCCGGATTTGTCATCCACCCCTGCGACGCCTACCAGCCCCAGCAGAAGGGCAAGGTCGAGCGCGACGTGCGCTACACGCGCCACAACGCCTTCGAGGGCGTGAAGGTGCTTCAAAGCGTCGAGGAGGGGAATCGTCTACTGGCCGACTGGAACCAACGCTGGGCTCGCCAGCGCATCCACGGCACCACGCGCCGCCAGGTGTGGGAGCACTTCCAGTCTGAGGAGCTTCCCGCGTTGAAGTCTCTTCCCAGCGCCCCGTATTCGATGCTGCGCCAAAGCCTGCGACGTGTTGACGTGCATGGCTATGTCCAGATCGAGGGCAGCTTCTACAGCGTTCCGGCGCGGCTGTTGCGTCAGACAGTGGTGGTGCGTTGGGACGTGCGCATGGTGCGGATCATCGTGGACGAATCCGTGGTGGCCGAACACCGCAGAGAACACGGCAAGACAATTATTGTCACACAGGATGGGCATCTCCCACAAGCCATGACCGGCGGCGATAGCTCATTTGTGCGCTACTACCTGGGGCGCGCCGCCGAGATCGGTCCTTGTTGCCATGCCTTGGTGGAACGCCTTCTCACAGGTCCCAACGCAGGCAACCCGATGGGAGTCAAACAGGCGCGCGGCATCGTCTTGGACCTGCAAAGGCGCCATGGATCACAGATCTTGGAACAGGCCTGCCAAAAGGCGGGAGCCATACGGATTCCAACGTGGAAGACGTTGGACACGATCTGCCAGAATCTGTCTGATACGGGAGGCCGTACGCCACCCGACTCCAGCCCCGCCCCTGGATCGGCGGGTAGTGGACTTCAGCAGGAACATCAACTGATTCGCGATCCCGGAGAATACGCCGAAATCGCACGCACACGCATCCACGAGGCCAATCAATGAATCCCAAACGAACGAATGCAAATATGAACACAAACCCGCTCCAAACCGTAGCATCGCAGGAAATCGTCCAACAGAAACTTCGAGGCTTGGGAGTCACCGGCATGGCACAGGCGCTGCCCGCGCGGCTGGACCAGGCCAGAGCCGAAGGCTGCGACTACCTGGAGCTTCTGGATAGGCTGTTGGACGACGAGATGGACAAGCGCCGCGGCACCTTGGTCGAACGGCGCTTCAAGGTCTCGAAGATGCCCGCGCGTCACACTCTCGACCAGTTCGATTTCAGCTTCAATCCATCCATTCCCAAGCGGCGCATCATGGAGCTGGCAACGACACGATTTGTCACATCGGCCTCGAACGTCCTGATGGTCGGGCCTCCGGGAGTGGGGAAAACGCACCTGGCCGTGGCGCTGGGCATGAACGCGATTCTGCAGGGTTATACGGTGGCCTACCGATCTGCATTCGATTTGGCCGACGAACTCGCTGAAGCCGCCGAAACAGGGACTCGAAAGAAGCGTGTACACCAGCTAGTGATGCCGCAGGTGCTGATCGTGGACGAATTCGGGATGAAGGCGCTCCCGGCCAACGCCGCCGAGGATTTCCTCGAGGTTATCCACAGACGACATGGCGAGGGATCCACGTTGATTGTCACCAACCGACCCGTCGAAGACTGGGGCAGGATCTTGGGTGACAACGCAGCAACCTCGGCTATCCTCGACCGATTCCTCGAGCAGGCCGAACTGATCGCAATCGAGGGCAAATCCTACAGAATGGACCGAAAAAAGAGGATCGAAACAACAGAGGGCTAACTTTCCCAATGACCGCCGGGTGGATCACTTTCAAGTGTCCGCGACCGAATCACTTTGACGTGTCCGCTGACACCC
>CAIKAA010000397.1 GCA_903825275.1 uncultured Fibrobacterota bacterium
CGGCATAGGACCCGGTCGCCGCGCGAGCGCGGCGGAGGCGCCCCCTCCATTTTGGAATATCGGAACAAGAATTCGCTTAATCTGTCAAAAACTGTCACATCTTCGTCGCAGCCAAAGGAGTCCTGGACTTTGAGGTTTCGGCCAGCGTAAATTGAGATTGAAACCTAAAGGAGCCTTTCATGCACGATACGGTCAGAACCGGAAATGGCCTGGAAATCCACGCAACCCGACCCAAACCTCGCCGCGCGACCAATGGTTACGAGGTCGATGTTCCCGAATTGTTGTCCCAAGTGATCCCGACGCCGATGTCCAATCGGCCCCGGATGGATCCGGAAACCGCCAAGATGGAGATCGCGCGGCGCCACCGCGAGATCATGGAAATTTTGGGATTGGATTTGACGGACGATTCGCTTTCGGAAACGCCCGAACGGGTCGCCAAGATGTATGTGGATGAAATTTTCGCGGGACTTCGGGAAGAGAATTTTCCCAAAATCACCGTGGTCGAAAACAAGATGAGCTACGACGAGATGTTGGTGGAAATCAACATCTCGTTCAACAGCACCTGCGAGCACCACTTCTTGCCCATTTTGGGACGGGCCCACGTGGCCTATATCTGCAAGGGTTGGGTGTTGGGACTCTCGAAATTCAACCGGGTGGTCCAATTTTTCGCCAAGCGCCCACAGGTCCAGGAAAGGGCCACGGTTCAAATCCAGCAGGCCCTGGCAAAAATTTTGCAGACCAACGATGTGGCGGTGGTGATTGACGCCGTCCACACCTGCGTGAGAACCCGCGGGGTTGAGGATGAATCTTCGCTGACCAGAACCAGCAAGCTTTCAGGGGCTTTTCAGTCGAATCCGTCGCTGCGGGCGGAATTTTTCGCGAGCATTCCTTCACCCGCACAGCTGAAAATGAGCTGATTTGCGTACAAGTGCGCACGGGGATTCCATTTCAAGGGTGATCACAAACCGGGCGTTCGTGTAATTTTGCAAATTCAATGACCAATGATTCGAAATTGCCTGACGTCCAGTCGGAATCCGCTCGCCCCGCGCGGGCTGAGGTTTTGGCCGGAATCGACCGTGTAAAAGTTCCCGTACTGTTGCCCTCGGGGCACAAGGTGATCGCGACCTTGAGGGTTGCGGCGCGCGTCCCCAACGGGCACCGCGGCGTCCACATGAGCCGGTTGTACCGAATTTTGGCAGGAACCACGGATTTGCCAATCGGGACATTTGCCCAACGCCTGTCGGAAACGGCCATTGCCCAAGAAACCGAACATCTGGTTGCGACCCTCGCGTGGGAAGATTTGGTTCGCCGCGATGCGCCGATCACCCAATCGCGAGGCTTTCATCCCTACCGCGTGGAGTTGCGAGGCGAATGGACCCGGGCTTCGGGAGTGGAATTGCGCACCCGGGTGGAGTCGGCGGCCATGCTGGCATGCCCTTGCTCCAAAGCCCTTTCGGGCGATTTGGGCTTTCACAACCAACGGGGAATTTTGCAAGCCGAGGTCGATGGAGACCAAATCCCCCGGGTGGCGGACCTTTTGGCCGTGCTGGATGCCGCAGCCTCCAACCGAGTCCACCCCGTGTTGCGCCGGGAAGATGAGAAGGAAGTGATCGACATCTTGTCGCGGACCAATTCCTTCCGGTTTGTGGAGGATGCGGCAAGCTGGTTGCTCGATGAACTGGATGAATCTGATTTCACCGGGGCTTCCATCCATGTGCGTTCCATGGAAAGCATCCACGCCCACGACGCCGTCGCCTGGGCCGGGCCGCGGGGTCCAGAAATGTCGGAAGGGATCGTGCTCTAAGATGTCCGCACTCCACCTTCGCTCTCCCTTCGAGAGGCCCGATCGGGCCCCTCTGGATGTGCGGTGGTTGGTTCGCTGGTCGATTTCTACTTCCCTCCTTCTCGGGTTCCCCATGGTTGCTGCCTTGTTCACAGGTTGCGCCTCCACCCAACCTCCAATCCCTGCACCTCTCCCCGCGAGGGTCGACACGGTGTTCGTTCCTTGTCCGGCCATGATGTGCCCCCCCCTGAAATGCCCCCCTCCCCCTGACCCGCGCTTGGCGAGGGTGGGCCGAGACGCAGATCGGGACCTGTGGATCGGCCTGGATTCGACGGCGGATGTGGATTTTGTGGAGCAAGGCGGCGTGCTGGGGGCGATGGTGCTGCGGACCCGGGACAGCCTTGTGCTTTGGAGTCACCAACCCGATACCCGTTTGTTGCCTGCCAGCACCCAAAAGCTATGGACCGTGGGGGCTGGGCTTTCCGAACTGGGGCCGGATTTTCGTTGGCGCACCACCCTTTGGGCCAAAGGGCGCATCGAAAACGGAGTGCTTCACGGGAACTTGATTTTGGAAGGGGGAGGCGACCCGACCTTGGGTACGGGCGAGGGGCCGGGTATGCAGAGCCTAGCCAATGCCCTTTCCAAGCTTCGAGTCCGCGAGGTCCGCGGAAACTTGGTGGCGTTGGACACCATGGTGGGCCGGGGAGCGGATGCCTGGCCCCAAGGCTGGACGATTTTGAGCTCCCGCGATGGTTACGGAAGTCCGATTTTTGGATTGAATTGGAACCAGAATCGGTTGGGGGATAGGGCGTTGCCCGAACCGCGCCCCGAGGCTCTCAAAGCATTGCGAAAAGCCCTTTTGAGCAAGACCATTTCCGTGACCGGTACCGACACCACCGTCAAGGCCCGCGGCGACACGATTGGTCCCCGCAAGGAATGGACAAAAATTGGCACGGTTCCCAGCGCCAGTCTCGACGAAGTGTCCCGGGTTTGTTTGCGCGAGTCGGTGAATTCCTTCGCCGAGGGGATCTTCTTGGCCTTGGGGATTGGCAAGGGCAAAATGTCGGTGCGCGATGCAGGGCGCAAGCGGCTGCAGGAATGGGTGTTCCGTCAGGGATTCGAGCCCTGGAAAATGGTGTTGGACGATGGCTGTGGATTGTCGCGCTATGACATGGTGACCGCCCGCCAGATGGCGAAATTGATGTCGCGGGACCTGCATGGGGAGCCGGGCGCCCGCTTGGTCGACTTCATGGCGCGTGGTGGCGAAGGGACACTGCGACGACGGTTCAAGGAATTGCCCGATCCATCGGTGGTGGTGGCCAAGACTGGAACTTTGGATGGAGTGACCAATCTGGTGGGCGTGATGGCTCGTCCGGGCAAGGACACCTTGGCCTTTGCCTTTTTATGCAGTGGATTCACCGGCAGCCCAAAACCGGTCCGCAAATTTCAGGATCGACTGTTGGCGCAGTTGGCGGGAGTGGCCCTCAAGCCCATGGTTCCCGCAGACACGGCCGATTCCGTCGCACAGCGCGATCCTCCCAAAAAAGTCCTGGCTGATTCAGCCATCCTCAAGTCCTGCTCGAAGGATTCCTTGCCTCAGAAAGGGGCCGTGGATTCCCTCCCGGTTCGGCCATCGGAAGGGAAGGAATTACCAGCTGGGGACACTTCGAAAGCTTTCGTGAATTTTCACAAAACCTCACCACAGCTTCCGAGCATCGACAGTGCTTCGGGACAACGCCCCTCGACTTCGCCAGATTCTGTCAAATCCGCTTTGAAGCCAATCGATCCAAAGTCCTGGCCTGTCGGTGTCCCCGCCGATTCCACGAAACCGAAAATGGCTCCTTAGATTGCTTGATTCCAGATTCCCCTGACTTGGTCCCAGCACCCAAAAGACGATCGACAGAAGGTCTAATCTGGCATTAAGTCGGTGGTGAAATCGCCCTGTCGATCCTCATCATTCGATCTCCGTCGCGGTGGCGGGGGAACGAGTATCTTAGGCAACGGTGGTGGGCCTTGTGGTCTGCCCAAGTTAGGCCGTGGCGGGATCCGATCCGAGCGTGCCAAAATGTGAACGACTTCCAGAGAGAGACGCGATGCAAGAACTATCTGTCTCCCAAAATTTGTCATCCGATGGCGGCTTCATCGTCATCTTCGGTGGATCGGGCGATTTGGCCCGCAGGAAATTGCTTCCCGCCTTGGCTCGGCTTCGCACCCAAGGCTTGCTTCCCGAAAAATTCGCAGTCGTCGGCGTGGGCCGATCCAACCTCGACGACGCGTCCTTCCGGGAAAAGTCGGGGCTCGACGCGGCGTCCATCCTCGACCAGATGTACTACTGCCATGCCGACTACACGGTTCAGGGCGCCCAGATTCTGGATGTCAGGCTCCACGAGTTGGCCAATCAGCTCTCGGTTCCCCTGAATGTGTTGTTCTACTTGTCTGTGCCTCCCGATGCCTTTTTGCCGATCATCGCGGCCCTTTCCCAACAAGGGATGGTTCATCAAAATTCCGATGGCCACGGGTGGTCGCGGGTGATCATCGAAAAACCCTTTGGACGAGATTTGGCATCGGCCCAAGCCTTGAACCGCTCCATTCTTTCCCATCTGACCGAAGACCAGATTTATCGGATCGACCATTATTTGGGCAAGGAGGGGGTCCAGAACCTGTTGGTGTTCCGCTTCGCCAATCCCATTTTCGAGCCGATCTGGTCGGCGCGTCACATCGACAATATCCAAATCACGGCAGCAGAAACTTTGGGCGTGGAAGGCCGTGGTGGCTACTACGAATCGGCCGGCGTGTTGCGCGACATGATCCAGAACCATTTGATGCAGGTGCTGTGCCTGACCTGCATGGAACCGCCTGCGAGTTTGGACCCCGACGATGTGCGCAACGAAAAGGTGAAGGTTTTGAAGGCGCTGCGTGCCATGTGTTTGTCGGGAGAAGATTCCGACGTGATCCGCGGCCAGTATGCGGCGGGCAAGGTGGGTGCGGATTTGGTGTGCGGGTACCGCGAAGAACCCGATGTGCCCGAAACCTCGACGACCGAAACCTTTGCCGCGTTGCGGGTCTTCATTGACAATTTTCGGTGGGCGGGCGTGCCCATCTACTTGCGCTCGGGCAAGCGAATGAGCCACCGCGGGACTCAAATCACCGTGACCTTCAAGGAAGGCGCCAAGATCCTGTTCAATTCGTTGCCCGGAGTGGTGGCACCGCGCAACCGGATTATTTTCCAAATCCAACCCGATGAAGGAATCTTGCTGGAGCTTGGCACCAAGCGCCCTGGCCAAAGCATCCGGATCGAAAAAACCTCCATGAATTTTGCCTGGCACGAAGCCTTTGAATCGGTTTCCCCCGAGGCCTACGAGCGTTTGCTCCTCGATGCCTTTCGTGGCGATGCGACACTATTTGTCCGGTCCGACGAAAGCGAACTTTCTTGGAAATTCCTCCAGCCGGTGCTGGAGAAATGGACCTCCACTTCCGGGAAATCAAAAATCCCCCTCTACCCCGCCGGAAGCGACGGCCCTGATGCCGCCCAGGGGCTTTTGGCTCGCGACGACCGGGAATGGGTGGGCCACGCCTGATGGCGATTTCTGTGACGGTGTGCGGGGATGTTTCTGAACTGGGAAGGGCCACCCTGGCCAGGCTCCATGGTCCCGTCGTGGCCATTTCGGGAGGATCCACGTTCGAGGCACTATTCCCGCATTGGACCGGACCGAGTCTAGCGGGCATCTCTTTCGTTCCGGTCGACGAACGGAAAGTGGAATTGGACGCGCCCGGCTCCAATTGGAAGGTGGCGATCCAAGGGTTGCTCCGTCCCAACTGCCTTGCGGATCAAGCGGATCATTGGACACCTTCGGCTGTCCACTTGGAGTCGCTGGTGCGGCGTTTGGTCAAGACGCCACTTGGTCAAATTCCGTCCATTCCCCAAATTTGGCTTGGCATGGGCGACGACGGCCACACCGCGAGCTTGTTCCCCCAGGGCCCGGAGTTATTGGACACGACATCTCTCGCCTTGGAAACGGTGGCTCCCAAAGCCCCGCATCCCCGCGTGACCTTGGGCCTGGCTGCCTTGCGCGCCTGCCCAGACCTATGCGTGGTGGTAACCGGCCAGCCCAAGGGATCCGTCTTGCGGCGTGTTCTGGACGGCGACCGCACTCTGCCCCTGACCCTCGCGTTGGAAAACCGCGACGCAACCTTGTTCCTCGACGCCGCCTGCGCGCGGGCCGCGGGAATCTGATCCAATACCCACTGCCATTCTTTCCTATTCGCCATCTTTAAAAGATCCGGCTACCTCCTCACCGCCTTTCTTTTTCGTTCTCGACCTAAAAGTTCCGGACACATCCCCACGGTTTCTTGCTACCAAATCAGGCAAGGCTTTCAATCTCTAAGCCTATTTTTGCCGCCCTGCGGGCGGCATGCATTCACGGGGCCGCTGCCCGCTGCCCCGTGACCCCATCGGGCCGAGGGCCGCAGTGCGGCGGCCCTCTGGACTCCCGCGCACCAGGGGGGCTCGTCTCTCCGGGTCGCCAGCTGGTGTCCCTCCATCGGCCTAGCTCGGCCGATGGACCGTTGGCTCCCCTCCGAATAAACTCACCCCCCTGGACCCCCATAGCCATCAAGCTAAGGTTTCGTGGCACGTCTTTTTGCTTGTTGTTTTGAAAATATCCTCGAGCCGTTTTTCGATGTGGGGTCGTTTGGCTGACGTGGTTTTTCTGCATCGTTTGGTAATGAAGTCCAAGAGTCTTCCGATTTTCCTTTCGAGGACCTTCCCTCCTCGTACGATTGCCATCGAGAGTTCATACGCATGAGCGGCAAAGGCTTTGAGTGTTTTGAATCGGCTCACGACGATTGCGTCCAAGTTCAGTGATGCGATGCCCTCGAGTACTGCCGCCACGGTGGCCGCGATCAGTCTCCCGTACACCTCGCAGCGGATCCTCGCGGCCTTCGCAGATCTTTGGCGATCGATGTTCAGGACCGATTTCCATCCCTTGAACACCAGTTCGACCTGCCATCTGATGCGGTACAGCACGTACAGCTCCTCCATCTTGTATTCGTCGGGCAGATTCGTCAGAAACATCGAGTAGTGCAGAAACCGCCTGTATTTGTCGGAGATCCGTCCTGATTTTTGCTTCCTGTTCGCTTCGATGTCCGCTTTGCGGATCCGCTCTCCGGCTGTAGCTCCGTCCAGTCTGGTGGCGACCAGGCGGCATCTCGCTCCCCCGACGATGACGATCTCTTCGAAAGCGCGGGGGCGTTTCTTGAGTCTCGAGTCCAGGTCGAAAAACGCTCCGTCGGCCTTCACGTAGTGATTGTGGCCCGGAATTTTCGAGATGAAGCAGACCCCTGGTTTTGCGCAGATGCGAGCGATCGTCTCTGTCTTGTGATAGCCGAGATCGGCGATCAGCAAGGTGCTGCCGTCCATGGGTACTTTCTCCTTCTCGACAAGCCCAGCAAGGGTCGGAGGATCGGAGAGCCTGACATCTCCGATTTCCTGGTACATGGCTCCGGTGCAGAAATCCAACGCGAATTGGATGCGCATCGCCGCCGCCGAGGCCCCTCCGCCATTTCCTTTGAATACGCTGGCGAGGGCAGGCACGAGGTTGAAATTCGTGCTGTCCACCAGATAGGCGTGATCGAAACGGGAAAGCGCATTGACCCGATGAGGCATGGACGAGGCCGCCACCAGGGATTTTTGCAAGCAGACTTCCAGGAAAGCGGCAGCCTGATCGCTGAACCTCTCATCCAGAGCCTGGGGTGATACGCCGATGCCGGCCGTGCTTTCCAGGAAAGCCGACAGTTCGGCCAAGGTGGCACCCCTGGTGGCCTGTGGCCCGGTCATCATCGCCAACAGAAAGGCTGTGCCCGTGATCGGCGAACGCCGCTCAACGAAGCCGCAGGTACGGGCGTCTCGTTCGATTCCATCCTTACATAGGAGTTTCAGAAGGTCGGCTGTAAGCGATTCCATCATATTTGGGGATCCTTGCGAAGCTATGTACCTTATACATATAATCGGATCCTGTCTGATTGGGGGAATGAAATGACGGAAAACGGCATCAGTAAGAAGATTGCCTCGACGCTAGCATCACTATCGCAGACTGGGCCGGTGCTGAAAGGCACGATCAGTAAGGCGCGCACGGGACACCAGATCACTTGGAAAGGCGAGGGGAACAAGACCAAGATCCTCTATGTCCCCGACACCCGACTGGAAGAAGCGAGGGAAATGGTCGAGGCTTACAAAAAGGCCAAGGAATTGCTCGAACGGCTCGCACAACTCAACGCCGAACTGTACAAGGCAACAGCACCCTAGATCAATGGCGGAAATGCCGTAGCTTGATGGCTATGCCGTTCACCCCCCGCAGCGGTGCTAGGGACGTCCCGAAGCTCTCCCCGCTCGTCAATTTCGAGCCGACCGAATCAGATGCGCCATAGCTCTGCGGGATAACGGACAAACGCGTAAATACCAACTTATCCGGATCAAGGGCGACGATGAAAACCTTGCCTTGTGCTTGATCGCCATCGTTTGGATTCCCAATGCCAAGGACAATTTGATTGTTTGACGTTGTGTCAAGGATCGCGATCGAATGCCCAAGCCCTGATGATTGCGTCAACCCACTGAAAACTGCATTCGAAGAATCAATCATTGTGACTGCGCTAATCGAAGGCACATTGCTACCATCGTGACATATTTTGAGCGCCCAAATTTTCGGATAGCGTTCGGAATTGGTGACGACAACAGCGCATTTTGATGTTGCGTTGAACTCTTGAGCAACGGCAATACCTGTACCCCACTTTTCTTTGCCGTTCAAATACGGCTTGATCAGTGGATCGCTGGAAGAAAGGATGTATGAAGTTCCTAACGCCTTTCCGGACTTATCCAACTTCGTTATGACCAAGGCGCCGGAATCGTTTGCCGCAGGAGCTCCCGCAATCAAATCCTTGACGCCATCCCCATCCAGGTCGCCAATGATCGCAATGCCTGCGTAGCCGTAGTTGGCTCTGACAATACTTTTGTTTGATGTTGGATCCGCCATCCAGCTTTCCTGGATGACGAACGCCCCAGGAATATCCGCCATCGCGCTTGCGCACAGTGCCACGACACCGGCGAGAATCAATATTTTCATTTGCAGGTACATTGCAGAACCTCCTTAGTCTTTGCCAATTCGCACAACACGGAAGCCAACATTCGAGGATCTCTTTGTCCCCAACATTGTAACTCCCGCTGTTGCAAAATTTGCAGTTGTTAGATCAAAGTATGATCCACCGTATGGGAACCAATTGGACGCCTCTTCCAATGAAGTACCTGTATTGCGGTACACCCATTCTGCAGCGTTGCCGTCCAAGTCAAACACACCATATGCGGTAGGTTGTAAGGAACCGACAACTCTGGGTTCGGTTGATTGCCATACCACATACTGACGGATAACGTTGGTATCCGTTGTTGGGCCCCATGGAAATGGTCCACCCCAAGCGGATAGAAGAAATCCCCATTCGGGTCCAGTAGACAACCGGAATCCTTTCCGAATCACCTTCACCGTTGCTTGGGGGTCGACGGTATCAGTTCGCACGTCGTTGTTCCACAAATACCCCCTGGCCGCATCCCAGCTTGAGTACGTGTAGAACGTGTCCAGCCCCATCGCCTTCGACACCGCATTGCAAAACAGCATCGCCTCGTAGATGTTCACGTTGGTTACCGGCAGTCCGGGATTTGCCGGAGTCGCCGTCTTCATCACCGTGCTGTACAGTCCCGCCGTCACCTCAAACCGTCCAAACCGGATGTTGGGCAACACCTCGCTGGTCAACGCAATCACTGCGTCGCCACGCTGCGCGGCAACAATGTCGGCAAGGTAAGGCGCGCGCGGGTCTGGCCTCCACACCTTGACGGTATCTGTCGCCACACTGCCGAGCTTGTCCTGTGCCCAGACAGGAATCCTTGCCGTGTCGCCAGCTTTCAATAACACCGTCGCGCCGCACAGACCATTGTTCAGCCCCATATCTTTACCCAGCACCTGCACGGATTGCAGGTTGTTGTCGGTCACGCTCCACGTTGCCGTGAAGTACGACTGCGTGTCGGGAACCGTCACGACGCCCGCCACGATGCCCACGCGGGCAATGGCAGGCGGGACCGATGCGCCGCGCACCACGTCCACCGAGTCCATCGCCACGTGACGTAATTTGTCGACCACGCGGATCCGCACGCGGGTTAGCCCGCCCAGCTTGAGCGCAAGGGTCTTCTCGGCGATCTTTTGGTCCAACAAGATGCCAAAGCTGTCGATCGTGACCGAGTCGACATCGACTCCGGCAACCTGCCACCGGAACGAATACGTGGAGGTCGTGTCGGCAACCGAATCGCGGCCCGTTCGTGGCTGGATCCGCACCAGATTCGGCGGCACCGCCAACCGGCGGTAGATCCTCACCGAATCCTTGGCGCTGTTCCCTGCGGAATCCACGGCAGAAATGCGGACCGGTACCGTTTGCCCCTCGACCAGCGGGACGGTCTTTTCCACGACGCCACCCACCGGATACACCTGTACGCTGTCTAGCAGCACGGTCTTGAGGTTCTCGTCAGACACGTTGAAGCGGACCAATTTGGACTTGGTTGTGTCGTCAACGGTGTCCTGGCGGGTGGCGGGAAGGATGGGGGTGATCTGGGGTGCGGTCGAATCGACGCGGATCGTTACCGGATCGGATACCGAGAAATTATACCGGGCGACCACCATTTGGTTTTTGCGGTCTTTGAGCGAAAGCTCCAGCCGGTACAAGCCCAGCGTTGCCGAATCGGTCTTGAGGCCAACGTGATCGGCCAGGCTCCAGGTCTTTTGGGGAGTTGGGGGGAAGGGCGTGGTGTCGAGGAAAAACTTTGCGGTGGCATTCACCGAATCTGCGTTGGGCGGGTAAAACCAGATCCGGATGGTTTGGCCCACCATCCCCGAATCATCCGCAAAGGCACCGGATAATTTCACTCCGCTGGATTTGCGGACG
>CAIKAA010000398.1 GCA_903825275.1 uncultured Fibrobacterota bacterium
GAGCAATTCGTCGGCTTCGCCGGACTTGAGGGCCCACTTGCGAAGGTGAAGCTTCTTCACGTCGCGGACCTTGTCGATGCGCATGTAACCCGTCAGCAGGAACTTGCCCTTGTGGGGCTCGGACATGCCTTCGTAGATGGTGCCGAACAAGATGTAGCGCTTCTTGTTTTTCACCAGCGAGTTGCGCAACTGCACCATGGAAGGGCCGACCAGGCCAAAGGTTCCGGTTTCGTAGTTGGGTTCGGTCTGGCGACCTTTGCGGTATTCGTCCAGGGCGTCGCGCACGGGCATGAAGGCTTCGCGGCTGGAATTGACGTGAATGAGAACGCCCTCGTCTTTGCCGCGGAAATCCTGCCACTCGGACAGGTCAATTTTGGTTCTGGGCATAGGTGCATTCCTTTCAGCCCGCCGTAAGGATCTTCCTTAGGCGAGAGTGGGCCACTTGCGTGAACGGAAAAAGACGGTCAGGGCCTTCGATGGCATGCTGTCCGTCACTTCAAGTTGCCAAAGATAGCAAGATCCTCCTTGGTCGGAAAATTTTGTGTCCTGCAGAAGTTTTGTAGCATGTCCACCATGCGTCTTTTTTCCATCCTTGGCTTGATCTTGTCCCAGGTTTCCCTTTCCGCTCCGAGGACCGAAGCCGCTCTTTCCGACACAACCAAGGCGCTGGCCATCGGCCTTTGGAAAGCCCTGCCGAAGGGGGATCCGACCACTCGCCTGGAAGCAGCCAGCCGCGCCTTGGTGGGGCGTCCTTACCTTCTGGGCCCCCTCGGCGAAGGAGACTCCTCGCTGGGTGAGCCCAAACCACGCCTTCGCCTGGACGTCTTCGATTGCGTCACCTTTTTGGAGACTTCCCTGGCCCTTTCCCTGGCCAAAGACTCCAACGCAATTTTGTCGACCCTGGATTCCATCCGCTACCTGAACGGAAAGGTCGAGTGGAAGTCGCGCAACCACTTCACCGAAGGCGAATGGCTACCGCGTAACCATCGCCTGGCGCGTTTGGTGGCTTTTCCGGGGGACACCGTGGAGCGCCGCACCTTGTACCGAAAGGCGTTTTATGCCAAGCACACGGTGGATGTTGCGGACACTGTCATGGATCTTCGAATGACCCCACGCCTGGTGGCCATCGAACGGTGGAGCCGACCTGCCGACACAACCCGCATGCGCGGGGTTGGTTTGGTGGGGAAGGTTTTGGGCTACCCCATCCTCCATACCGGATTTCTGGTGGAACGCAAGGGTCAGCCAGCCCTTTTCCGGCACGCATCCCAGGCCGGAACCGTCCGCGAGCAACCCTTTGCCGATTATTTGCGCGAAAAAACCAAATTTGTCGGGGTGATGGTTTGGGATTGGTTCCCCTCCGAGCCCAAGTAGCCCCTGGGGTTGTATTTTGTCTGGCTTCGATGATTGAACTCACACGCTGGATTCCACCCTTGGCCTATGCTGTGGCCGCCCTCTTCTATCTGAGGCAGACAATGTCTCCGGTGGAGAAGCGTCCAACCTCCGTCCCCTGGGGGATTTTTGCCACCGGGATCCATTTGGTGCAGATCGTCGCGATGGCCCTGGTTCGTCACCGCCTGCCCTATGGCACCATGTGGGAAGCCCTCTCGGTCGCGGTGGCAGTCCTCATGGTCTCCTACATGATGCTGGAACGATTGGCGAAATCGGATGCCTTGGGAAGTCCCTTTTTGCTGTTGGCAACCGTCGGATCGGCCTGGTCCGCCTTCCATACCGAACCCGCACGGTGGCCCATCCACGTCCAGTCCGCCCTGTTTTTGACCCATGTCTCTCTGGGAGTTTCCGGATTGGCGCTTTTGACCTCGGCTTCCTTGTTGGCGGCGGCCTGGCTTTGGCAATACCGCCAGTTGCGCGCCCGAAACTTCTCCTCGCTTTCGCGCCGGGTTCCCGATTTGGTCACGTTGGACCGCTTGGGCATCGCTTCCACTTCGGTGGGAGTCGTGTTGTTGATTTTGAGTGGGGTGATCGGCGCAGCCTGGATGCGAACCTTCCAGGTACCTCTGGGGTTGGCCCTCGACAAATCGGTGACCGTGTCGATCGTCCTGTTGTGGAATGTGGGAATGATCGCCCTTCGCCAGAACGGAAAATTTTCTTCCCAAACCACGGCCTGGTTGGGGTTCGCCGGAATCATTCCGGTTCTTTTGGTTCTGTGGTCTGGCACGCGTGGACTCTGAGCGACGAACCCTCCATGCGGGAGCCGTGGGGATCTCGTGGAGGACGGCCCCCGCCCAATTGCGCGACCAATGCCTGTTGCCCGCCGAGCACGCCGATCGATTGATGGAGGCTTTGCGAGGGTCCAGTTGTTCCGAAGCGATGGTCCTTTCCACCTGCAACCGGGTGGAAGTCTGGACCGCTTCGGAAGATCCGGAGTTTGCGACCCGATCGACCTTGGAATTTTGGGACAAAATCTGTCAACCCGATCCCAAGTGGCGATCTTGTACCTACATCTTCCAGCACGAAGAAGCGGTGGACCATGTCTTTCGGGTGGCGAGTTCGGTCGATTCTCTGGTGCTGGGGGAAACCCAAATCCCCACCCAAGTCCGCAAGGCCTGGGAACAAGCCCGCGACCTGGGCCGTTCGGGGCCGTTTTTGGGCCATTTGGTCCAGAACGCTTTGGTGGCGGGCAAGCGGGTGCGCACCACGACACGCCTGGGCGAAGGCGCGCTGTCCGTCTCGAGCGCCGCCGTGGATCTGGCCCGCAAGATCGCGGGCGACTTGTCCAAGCTCACGGTCGGGATCGTGGGAGCGGGTGAAATGGCCGAACTGGCCTTGGTGGGGTTTGTGCGAGGCGGAGCCAAGCGGTTCATCTACCTCAACCGAACCGAATCCAATGCCCAGCGCCTGCAAAACATCCATCCCGGAACCATCGAACCGCTCGATCGACTTCCCCAAGCCTTGACAGAATGTGACGTGTTGGTTTCGGCCACCGGCGCGACTGGATTCGTGGTGACGCCCGATCTGGTCAAGCGCGCCATGAAGGGCCGACGGCGTCCTCTCTTCCTTTTGGACATCGCGGCTCCCCGCGACATCGATCCTGCCGTAACCAATGTTCCTGGCGTGTTCCTGTACGGGATCGACGACTTGGAACAGGTGGTGGAAGTGAACCGCCACAACCGTTCCGAAGAAGCCCGGATCGCGGAACGAATCGTGAAGGAAGAGGTGGAACGATTCCGCTCCTGGTGGGGAAGCCTTTCCGTGATGCCCCTGGTGGCGCGGATGCGCGAGCGCACCCATGCCCTGGCCCGGAACGAGGTGGAGCGATTCCTGCCCCGGGTCCGCAATGGATCTCCGGAAGAATTGCGTTCGATTCTTGACGACTTTGCCCAAGCTTTGGCCAACAAATTCTTGCACCAGCCCACCACCCAGGCTAGGCGCGCCGCTGTCGATGGGCGCGAGTCCGAGATCGCCGCCGCCCTCAAAGACCTCTTTCTGAACGGAGACGCCCCTTGACCCTGTTGCGCGCCGGCACCCGCAAAAGTCAATTGGCTTGGACCCAATCCGGCCAAGCCTTGGAACACCTCGCCTCGATCACCCCGAACGTCACGTTCGAGCCTGTGGCCATCGAAACCCGTGGGGACAAAGACCAGCACACGCCCTTGGCCACCTTGCCGGGAACCGGACTCTTTGTCAAAGAACTGGAAGCCGCCTTGGTGCGAGGCGAGATCGACTTGGCCATCCACTCGCTCAAGGACGTGCCTTTCGACATCGCACCCGGCTGCGCACTCTACTACCTGACCCGCGAGGATCCTCGCGATGCGCTGTTGACCCCGCACGCTTCGTTGGAAGCCCTGCCCCAAGGGGCCTTGGTGGGAACCGGTTCGCCGCGACGCATCGCCCAACTCCGCGCGGTCCGTCCCGATCTGCGATTCGCCGACCTTCGCGGCAATCTGGATACCCGGATCAAACGCCTGGAAGCAGGCGATTACGAAGCGATCGTGCTGGCTTGCGCCGGGCTGTCCCGCCTGGGGTGGAGCGACAAAATCCGTCAGCGACTGGACGTCGACCTGTGCGTTCCCGCCTTCGGACAGGGGATCGTGGCCCTGGAGTGCCGAACCGATCGTCTGGATGTGGTCGGCCTTCTGGAACAAGCCTGTGATCCCGACGCGCGCCTTGCCGCCGAAACGGAACGCACCCTGATGAAGGCCTTGGGAGGTGGCTGCAAGACCGCCCTGGCCGCCTTGGCCGAGCCGCATCCCGACGGATTGTCGCTGCGAGCGGTCGTGGGCGACCACCACACCGGCCAGCTTTGCCGTCGTGCCTGGACCGGTCCTCGGGACCAAGCGCTTCGCCAGGCCAAGTCCATGGCCCGCGACCTGCGCCAAGAAGCAACCGCGCGAGGATTTTTCCCAAGTGCCTGATCGGACCCTGACGGTTTTCCGGACGGCTCGCGTCGCGGATCGCGCCGAGCTTGCGGGCTGGCAGATCCGTTCGGTGGTTTTGGGGGAACAGATCGCGCTTCCCGAAGCCAGCGGCATGCTGGAACAAAAAATCCTCGACTGCGACAGCCTATTGGTCACCAGCCCTCGCGCGGCTGCCTGGATTGCGAACCAAGCTTTGCCAAAATTTGTCCGAAAGCCAGTGTTCGTGGCCGGTGAATCCACCGCCAAACCTTTGGAGGAATCACACTGGGATGTCCGCGTACCAAACGGCACCGGCGGCGAAGCCGCCACCCGGCTCTTGGCCGAACAGGGGTTCCTTCGCCCGCTATTCTTGTGTGCCACGGAAACCGCGGGGACCGTAGAATCGACCGGATCCGAGTTGGGATTGGATCTCCGATCCTTGGCGATCTACCATACCCTTCGCCGAGCCGATTGGGACGCCCACGAACTCCCGGAACTCGATCAGACAGAATTTGTCGCATTTATGGCACCATCCGCCGTTCGATTCCTGTTGGAATTGGCTCCCGGTTATTTCGAATCCCTTCGCACCAAATGCCCCGCAGTGGTCGCCAGCGAGTCCATTCACCGAACTTTACGCCAAGCCCTCTGGTCCGACATCCGCCTCGCTTCAGGCCCATCCCTTTCCCAACTTGTCCAATCCTTCGGAGGCCTCTGATGCATTCAGCCGACCTATTCGCCCGCGCCCAAGCCGTGATTCCCGGTGGAGTCCATTCGCCGGTGCGCGCGTTTCGCAACGTGGGCGCCGAGCCGTTCTATGTCCAATCGGCCCACGGATCCCATCTGCGAACTTTCGACGGCGTGGACCTGATCGATTGGGTCGGTTCCTGGGGCCCGATGATTTTGGGACACGCCCATCCCTCGGTGGCGAATTCCATTCGCGCGACCCTGGAATCGGGCACTTCCTTTGGGGCTTGTTCCTTACCCGAGGTCGAACTTTCCGAAGAAATTTGTCGCCGAAACCCCTGGGTGGAAAAGGTTCGCTTGGTCAGCTCGGGCACCGAGGCGACCATGTCGGCATTGCGGTTGGCGCGTGGTTTCACGGGAAGATCCGCCTTCATCAAATTCCGCGGCTGCTACCACGGACACGCCGATAGCTTTTTGGTGGCCGCCGGTTCGGGCGCCCTCACCCATGGCCATCCCTCCAGCCCCGGCGTGACCGCCGACACGGCCAAAGACACGTTGGTCGCCGAATTCAACGATCTGGATTCGGTGCGTGCGGCGTTCCAAAGTCGGCCCGGCGACATCAGCTGCATCTTCGTCGAACCGATCCCCGGCAACATGGGATTGATTCTCCCCGAACCCGGTTTTTTGGAAGGTCTACGGCTCCTTTGCGACGAACACGGCGCCTTGTTGGTCCTCGACGAAGTGATGACCGGCTTTCGCGTGGGCCCGTCGGGGGCTGCGGGACGTTTGAACATCCGGCCCGATCTGGCGACCTATGGAAAGATCATCGGCGGAGGCCTTCCATTGGCTGCGTTTGGGGGGCGTCGGGACATCATGGACCGCCTGAGTCCGTTAGGGCCGGTCTACCAAGCCGGAACATTGTCCGGCAACCCTTTGGCCTGCGCCGCCGGGCTCGCCTTGTTGCGCGAGCTTACCCCAGAGGTCTATCTGCGGTTGGAGACATTGGGAGCTCGACTGGAACAGGCCATCCAAGCCGGGATCCAGGGCAAGCCTTTGCAATTCCAACGGATTGGCAGCATGGCTACGCTTTTCTTCCACAACGGTCCGGTCCGGACCTTTGCCGACGTGGATGCCTGCGACAAGGAAGCCTTTTCACGCTTCTTCCGGCTCCTGTTGGAAAAAGGCCATTTCCTGCCCCCGGCCCAATTCGAAGCGTTCTTCGTGTCGACCTCTCACACCGAGCAGGAAATCGATCGCTTGGCCACCGACGCGATTGCTTGTGCCGTTGCGGCGTTGTCTTAAAACCGATCCGCCTCTCTTGGGATCCAGTGAACCCGGAACTTGAGAATGGCGACACAGCCACCAGTCCAAAGGGCCACTTTCCTCGACGGGCCCACTACCAGCATAACCAGGAGATGTTGTCCATGAATCCGTTGAAAACCATTATGGCCCTCTGTTTGGCGGGAACCCTCGCCGTCCAAGCCCAAACCATTGTCGAGCGCCGAGGCGCCCTCAAGGTTTCAGGGAATCAGGTCGTGGATCAAGCCGGCAAGCCCATTCAACTCACCGGCATGAGCTTCTTCTGGGACCAGTGGATGTCCAAGTACTACACCAAGGCCACGGTGGACTGGTTGGTTTCGGATTGGAAATGCTCCATCGTGCGCGCTGCCCTGGCCGTCGATTCGGGTTCTGGCGGCTACCTGAAAGTTCCGACCTCCAATCTGAACACCATCACCAAGGTGGTGGATGCGGCGATCGCCAACGGGATTTATGTGATCATCGATTGGCATGAAGAAATGGCGGTCAACCACACCGAACAGTCCAAAACCTTCTTCACGATGATGGCCAAAAAATACGGCAAATTGCCCAACGTCATCTTCGAGATCTACAACGAGCCCCACAACAAGGACCCCGACCTCAACCCCACCTGGTCGTCCATCAAACCTTATGCGGAAGAAGTGATTTCGGGAATCCGTCAGTATTCGGACAACTTGGTGATCGTGGGAACCGCGAATTTTTCCCAAGACGTCGACGAAGCCTCGGGCGACCCCATCGACCCCGGCACCTATGGCGCTGTAGCCTACACGCTGCATTTCTACGCAGGAACTCACGGCGCCGAATTGCGCACCAAGGCCACCACGGCCATGACGGCGGGAATCCCCATTTTTGTCACCGAGTGGGGCACCACGACCTCGGACGGTGGACAGCCCAAAGGAACCCCACCGGTGGTGGCAAACATCGCCACGGCGGCGACCAACACCTGGATCCAGTTCTTGAACCGCTACAAGATTTCGTCTTGCAATTGGTCGGTTTCCGATAAAAACGAAGGCGCGTCCATCCTGAAGGCCGGGACTCCGAACTCGGGTTGGGATCCCGATTCCAATCTTACCCAAAGCGGCGTCTACGTCCGCAACCTGATGACCACCCAATGCGACAACGACCCGACCGTTTGCCCCTATTTTGGTGATCCCCCTGGACCTCTGGCCATCCCCGGCGCTGTTCCCGCCGCCTCGACCACCCAAGCCTATGGAGTGACCAAAGAAGCCAGCACCGAGCCGACGGGTGGAATCCAGTTGGCCTCGGTCGATTCCGGCGATTGGGTGAGCTATACCGTGAATGCCGCGGTCTCGGACACCTTCGAAGTCCGCGCCCGAATCTCAGTTCCCACGATGGGAGGCACCCTCACCATTCACACCGCCCAGGGCGACCTTCCGATCCTGGTGCCACCCACAGGAAATCCCAACGCCTGGATTTGGGCCTACACGACATCTCGCCTGATCTTGCCTGCGGGGACCTCCCTCATCGAAGCGAGGTTCACCGGGCCAGGACAAAATTTGTTCAAGCTCCATCATCTGGAATTCGTGAAAAACGCCTCCAAGATCCTTGCCGCTCCCGGGTACATCCCGGTGAATGCCTACACCGCTCCGTTGACTTCGACAGGAATTGTCCGCCCTGACGACCAGGATCTGATCCTTTCCAGAATGAAGGCGCTCTCTTCGGCCAGCTACACGGTGAGCATTCCCAAGGCCGGAACCTATTCCTTTGCGGGCAACTTCGCTGCCGGCTCCAACGGGGGCAAGTTGAACGTTTGGATCGATGGCACCGCGTCCAAGAAGAATACCGTTCTTCTTCCCCCCACCGGGGGCTGGAACTTGTGGCAGCCGTTCACTTCCGTCTTCGATCTCGACGCTGGCACCAACTTGATCACCATGATTGCCGCTGGCGATACCGGAATCCTCTTCAACTTGGCCAACCTTCGCCTCGAAGAAGGTGTCGGGGTGAGGCCTCGCGTTGCTTCCCAAGGACTGGCGCTGGTCCGCTCCAAGCAAGGAATCCTGCTCACGTGGAATCGCGCCGATGCCTACCGCACGCTGGACCTAGTGACCACCGACGGACGGATTTTGTCTCACCAAAACCTTGGCGGACGGACCCAGATCGAGCTTTCCTTGCCCTTGAGCCATCCCCCGCTCTGGATCCGCCTTCAGGGACAATCCATCACCACCCTGGCGATCCCTCCCGAGCGCTGACCAGTCAGATCAAGGGCAGGAATGAACGCACAGGGTTGTGGCCAGGGTGAACAAAAAGGCGGTGGCGGCAGCCACCGCCACGATCTTCCAGGCCCGACCTCGCAAGGCCGCATCAATTCGGGGATCGGGGACGCGCTCGGTGCCACACCCAAGATCCCAAGCGCCCAAAGCCGCGAGCACCACACAGGTGCTGGCGAAGGCTTCGAACAGGCAGAGAGCACTACCGAACGCGGGCACCAAAAGGGACCAGCGCCAGAGAGGGTGCACGTCCTCGAGGATCATGAACACCGCCAGACCAACCGTTGCTGTCATTCCGGCAGCCCCCAAGACCAACCGGAGCTTTCGCCCCTTGCGAGACAGGTTCGCCAGCGAGAATCGGTAGGTTTGGTTGGGACACATAGTCGGTGCTTATGATACTTGAGAGATCCCGTTCCAACCACCGATCGCAACATCGGTTCTAAAGGTTTTGCACTCCCGTGACACAATGAGCAATTCTTTTGGGAAAACCATCCATCTTGGGGATCCCCGCTTGCCGATGGGTCGCGGTTCGAGGGGGGCGTGGCTTATTCCAGAACGCGTTTGTATCCGCCGGTAGGACGCAAAGGGTCCAAGCCACGGACATCGTCCGGTGGGTCGTTCCCCAAGACCAGATCGACCACCACCTCTCCATTCCGGGGTGCCATGGAAATTCCCGAACGATAGTGGCCTGAAGCCACGAGAAGTCGCCCTTTTTCCAGCCAGCCTAAATGGGGAACGCGATCTCGAGTGCGGGGTCGGAGGCCCGCCCAGACCCGAGTGGCGGCGGCCAAGTCAAGCCGAGGAAACAGTTCCATCAATCGGGCTTGCAATTGGCCAAGCCCTTGTTCGGTGGTGGTTTCCGACCATTGGCCGTGTTCCATGGTGGCCCCGATCAGGGATTGGTCCCCGCGCGGAACAACGTAGAAGGTGTCTTCCAGGTGGACCATCGCTTCCAAATCGTGAAGACGCGGCACCAAGGCGAGCTGGCCACGCACGGGAACAAGATTGGCTCTCCATCCCAGCGGCGACAAGATTTGTCCACTCCAAGGGCCAGCGGCGACCAATAGGATGGGGGCTTCGAACGTTCCCTTGGCTGACTCGACTTTCCAAGAACCCCCAAGGTCGCTGACGGACGGGACGCCCGCCTCAGGAACGAGAGCGACGCCAGCCTTGGCCACCGCTCCGAGAAGGGCCTCCAAAAGGTTGGCGGTGACGCACCAGCGTTCCTCGGTAAACCGGAAAATTCGCCACGGCCCCTGCCCCAGCTTGTCCCGCATTCCCGAAAGTGGTTCCTCGGCCTCTTCCCAACGGTGGGGATCGGATTCGGATTCGAGTCGCTGACGGAATCGGTCGGAGCGAGCCCCAGGGCGAAAAAAGCACCAATCGTCGCCGGAATGGATTTTGACCTCGCGTCCGGATTCGCGCTCCAGGAGCTTGGTCCACTCGCCGTAGCCATCCAGGGAGCGGGTGTAGAACATCCGACCCGGCACCCCCGACCGAACGACCCCGCGTGAGGCCAAAATGCCCGCCGCCGCCAGGGATGCGTGCGATCCAGGCGCATCTCGCTCGATCACCGCCACCCGCAGTCCGGCGCGCCCCAGCCCCCGTGCGGCAGAAAGTCCAGAAATCCCCGCACCGAGAACGATGACATCGTAGGTGTTCATGAACGGGAAAGTAGACGTGACCTGTTCCCCAAACCAATGGGCCACGGAATTTTGGATCGAAATCAATGGGTAACCGGCGTAGGGGCGAGGCAGTGTTGGCGCCATAGGCGCCCCGCATACAGTGAAGAGTGAAGGCGGTCGACAGGCTCACCAAAAGTGCGACGCCCGAACACACCGTGTCATTGAAAAACCCTCGGTCGCAAGACCGAGGGTCGATGCCCCCTGCAAGGGCACAGGGCGCGGGGGGAGGCTTGTCCTGAGCTTGTCGAAGGGCTTCCCCCCGGTCTAAATCTTACAGCTTGACGTCGCGAAGGTCTTGGGCGCGGAAGAACTGCGCTTGAGGAGCGTCGCTGGCCAACAACACGGGAACCATGGCGCCGGGCAACACGGTTTCAGGAGCGTTGTCGGCATTGGGGCCGCCCAAATCGGTCCGGAGCCAGCCTGGATCGATGCGGGAAACCACCGTGCCCGAGCCGGCCACATAGGCGCCCAGATCGTCGGTCCACTTGTCGAGCGCCCACTTGGAGGAGCCGTAGGCAGCCTGCATCCAGGCCTTGTCGATGCCGGAGGTGACGTTGATGATGCGTCCCCAGCCGCGCTTCTTGATGTCGTCGACCAGCAAGCTGGTCAGACGGATCGGAGCAAACACGTTGGTCTGGAAGACTTTCGCCCAATCGGCCATGTCCTGCTTGGAAATGGTCATGTTGTAGGAGCACTGGATCGCGGCGTTGTTGTAGAGAATGTCCACACCACCGGCAGCGGTGACTTCGGCGGCCAAGCGATCCACGTCGGCGGGAACATTGAGGTCGGCGGCAAAGGCCTTGCCTTCGACACCGGCGGCGCTGAGGAGCGCGAGGGTGGATTCGCAGGCCTTGAGGGTGCGACCGTGGACGAACACGCGGCAGCCTTCTTTGGCGAGGGCTTCGGCGACGATCTTGCCGACGCCTCGGCTGGATCCGGTGACCAGGGCGGTTTTGCCTTGCAGCTTCTTCATGAGTACCTCAGTGAGCAAGTTTGTACGAGAGGATCCGGTACGAGTTGCGCTTGTTGGGTCGCAGCCGTCGCACGTGGAGCGGTTTTTAATCGTAATCCTTTGCAAAACAAGTGGCAATGACACCGGCGAGGGAAACCCAAAAAACATCCACGTCCTGGAAAAATTGGTCTGGGGGGAGGGA
>CAIKAA010000399.1 GCA_903825275.1 uncultured Fibrobacterota bacterium
CAAGTATCTTCAACACATGGCCACTCTCAAACTTACCTCAAAGCGGCAAGCGACCTTTCCTGCGTCCACCTGCGCCGAACTCGGGGTCGGCCCGGGAGACACTCTAGAATTGGAAAAGCAATTTCTGGGTGGCAAGGATGTTTGGATCTTGCGCAAACAGGAACCGCTCGCGCTTCCCTGGCTGGCGATCACGCGCCCCTGGGTCAAACGAAAGAACCACGACTGGGACCTGATCAAAGCCGAAACCGAAGCAGCGATGCTTAAGGACGCCCGGCGGCACGCCCCGAAATGAAACGGGTTGGTTTGGACACCTCGGTGGTCCTTCGACTTTTGGTCGGCGAACCTGCCCAACAACATTTGGCGGCGTTGGAATACCTCCAGGTGCTGCTGGCAAAAAAGGTGAAAATCGTCGTTTCGGACTTGGTTCTTCTGGAAGCCTACTTTGCCCTCCAAAACAGCTATTCCATGCCCAAGGCCGAGGCGATCAAAGCTTTGGAACGGTTTGTCGGATCTACTCACTTTGAAACCGAACCCGACTCCATCCTGGGCTCGGATGTTTTCCAAAGCTCTGCCAAGGCAGGCTTGGGAGATCGTCTGATCGCCCACCGCTATCTCCAATGCGCCGATGGCTTCCTCACCTTCGACAAAGCCATGTCCCGATTGCCCGGGGGGCACACTATTCTTACCCAGCAGGGAGATTCCTGACATGCTCGCCAAACGCGTGATTGTGTGCCTCGATGTGCGCAACGGAAAAGTCACCAAAGGGGTGAAGTTCGAGGGGAATCGCGACTTGGGCGATCCGGTCGAAATGGGCGAAGAATATTATCGCCAAGGGGTGGACGAGCTGGTGTTTTACGACATCACCGCCTCGGCTGAAAATCGCGCGATCGACATCGAGATGGTGCGGGCGGTGGCAAAAAATGTCTTCATTCCCTTTTCGGTCGGTGGCGGCATCCGCAACCTGCAAGACATGCGCGACGTTCTTTTGGCGGGTGCCGAGAAGGTCTCGCTGAATTCCCTGGCCGTCGGCGATCCGTCCATCATTTCCCAAGGCGCCAAAGCGTTTGGCAACCAATGCATCGTGTTGGGGATGGACGCCCTCAAGGTGGGCGAATCGGAATCGAATCCCAGCGGCTACGAAGTCGTGGTCAAGGGCGGACGGGTGCGGACCGGAATGGACGCCGTGGCTTGGGCAAGGCGCGCCGAAGCCCTTGGCGCGGGAGAAATTTGTTTGAATTCCATCGATGCCGATGGAACCAAAGCGGGGTTCGAACTCAGCCTCACCGGCATGATCGCGCGCGCCGTGAACATTCCCGTGATCGCCTCGGGTGGCGCGGGCAAACCGGAACATTTGGCCGAAGTCCTGCAGCCCGAGGTGGGAGCGGACGCCGCCTTGGTCGCGAGCTTGACCCACATCGATGGCTATACGGTGGCGCAGCTGAAACAGGCCATCGCCGCTGCGGGACTACCCGTCCGAATCTAAGACTTCGAACGAGGAAACGGGGACCGCGGGGGTCAACCGGAACCGGAAGGTCGCCCCTTCGCCCAACTTCGCCTCGGCCTCGATCTCGCCCCCCAGCAAGTCGACAATTTTCTTCACCGTGGCCAATCCGATGCCCATTCCTTCGATCGAATCGTCGTGGAGACGGTGGAACATCTTGAAGAGCTTGTCGGCAAAGGCCATGTCGAATCCCGATCCATTGTCGGCGACCTCGAACCAAAGGTCCTCTCCACGCAAAATCGTTTTCACCGAAATGCGAGGGTTGATTTTTCCGCGGGTAAATTTGCAAGCGTTCCCGATCACGTTGGCGAACACCTGCCGAACGAATTCCGGGTCCGATTGGATGACGGGAAGGGTGTCAATCTCCCACTTCACGTTGCATTCTCCAGCGATACAAACCCGACAATTTCTGGAATCCTTCAATTCCAAATGGACCTCGGCGAGGATGGCGGAGACATCCACGGGCACCGTGACAACCCTCCGGCTATTGATCCGCGAGAGCGACAAGAGGGCGTCGATCAATCGCGCCATCCGATGGGCTCCCAGCGCAATTCGATCCAGATAATTTTTGGCTTCGTCAGGAAGGTCTTTGCCAAAATCCTCTTCCAAAATTCGCGCGTAGCCGTCGATGGCGCGAAGGGGCGTGCGAAGATCGTGGGATACGGTGTAGGAAAAGGCATCCAAGGCGTCGCGTTCCCGCCGGATCTCGGCCGTCCGCTGTTGGACCCGGTGCTCCAAATCCACGTTCAAATGAGCGAGATCCACTTGGATTTGCATCATGTGGTCGATGTCACGCGCCGTCACCAAAATCCGGGGAACTTGGTCCAGTTCGATCCTTCGCATGGAAATGTCCGCCCAAAAGAAAGTGCCATCCCCACGCTTGGCTCTCCAAGTGAATTGCTGGGGCCCTTCCTCCATGCTTGCCTTGGCCCAGGTTTTGACCTTCTGGGCCGTCCAAGGAGAGCTGCCTGCGGAAAGCAGTTCAGGTCCACCTTGGAGGATCGTTTCCTTGGAAAAGCCGTAGATCTCCTGGTAGCGACCATAAACTTCCAAAATTTTGCCATCCTGGGGATCGATGAGGAAGATGGCATCATTCACGCCTTCCAAAATCCTCACCAACCGTTCATTGACCAACCTGGACTCTCGCTCGGCGGTTTCGGCTCGATCGGTCGCTCGTTCCATGGTTTGGGTCATCAGCTTGGTCACCCCCAAAACCAAGCCAGCTAAGCCCATGTACTGGATAAAAAAGCCACACCAAAAGACCGGCATCTTGTTGATGCGAAGAATGGAAGGTTGGACCAGTTCTCCCAACAACATGTGTTTGGATGCCGCTACAATAAATAGGGCGCCTCCAAACAGGGAAAACCAAAACGCTGCCTGGCGGGTCCAAATCAACCAAGCCAAAATCATGCTCACCGGCAACAACAATCCCGCAGTGCCCATCAAGCCGAATTCCCAAAGTACGGCAAACGCCATCAGGGCCATCCCCCCCAGCAGAAGCACCGATCGAACCAGGGGCGAAAGGTGGAAGCGAAGCAAAAATCCAACCACCACCACGATCTCAACCACTCCCGTGATGATCAATGGGTACCACGCCCCGACCGCCTGGGAGCGAATCCCTCCGGTCCCCATAGCCAAGGCTCCCAAAACCAGGCAAACCATGTGGATTAAATCCACCATTTTCACCAGAACTTGGGGTCGATCTTCCATTTCGCGGGATAACATGGCTGAAAATTTAGAAAACGATCCACAAGTCTTACAGCGAACCCAAATTTTAACCCAAGGGCCAATTTATGGACCATTTCCACTTGACTTCGCGATCTGATCGCTTATCTTTTCTCCCCTTGTCGGGCAATTAGCTCAGTTGGTAGAGCAGGTGACTCTTAATCACCGGGTCGCAGGTTCGAGCCCTGCATTGCCCACTCCGACGCCTTCCGATTCGTTCGGGAGGCGTCTTTTTTTTCTATGGACTCACTTTTCTTGTTGCCGCGTGAAGAACGCCGGGTGCTCGCCGGGCACTTATGGGTCTTCTCGAACGAAGTCGATTGGAAACGCTCCACTCGACCCCAACCGGGCGATTCACGCCTGTTGTTTGCGGCCAATGGCCGCCCCTTGGGACTGGTCGACTGCCATCCCAACACCCTGATCGCGGCCAGGCTGCAACCGGAACTCTCGGTTGAACAGCCCAATGTCTCGTTTTGGATCGAGCGTTTTTCCCGTCTGCGATCCGAACGCCAGCGTTGGTTGGGAGCCTCGGAATATTGTCGCTTGGTCAATGCCGACGGCGATCGGTTTCCGGGACTGACGATCGATCTTTACGGCTCCCACGCGGTGATGCAGGCCCAAACCGCCGCCATGGACCGACGCGCTCCCGTGATCGCCCAGGCTTTGCTGGAAATGGGATTTCAGGGCGTCAAACTTTCGGGCAAAAGCCACTCCCGCGAGTTGGAAGGTTTGAGCCAGGACGACCAGTGGTTTGGCTCGCCTTCGGACGTCGCGTGGGTTCCTGTGGCAGAAGGCATCTGTGCCGCCGCCCCCATTGGAGCCGGACAAAAGACCGGATTCTTCCTGGACCAGTCCGACAACCGCAAACGCTTGGCCCCCTTGGCCCAGGGCAAGACGGTGCTCGACGCCTGTTCCTACACGGGTGGCTGGGGATTGGCAATGGCCCAGGCCGGCGCCACCGGCTGCGACTTCTTGGACAGCGACGCCACCGCCTTGGATTGGGTCCGCCAAGGTTGGGAACGCGCCTCATGCCGCGGCAATTTTGGATTGCACCACGACGACGTCTTTGACGGTCTGCGCAAGCTCGCGGGAGAAGGCCGGCAATTCGGCGTGGTCGTTCTTGATCCGCCCGCCTTTGCCAAAAACCGCAAAACGGTCGATCAGGCGTTGATCGGCTACCAAAATTTATCGCGCCTGGGACTGGAAGTGCTGGAACCGAACGGGATTTTGATCACCTGTTCCTGCTCAGGACTGGTGGACGAAAACGACTTTCATCAATCCGTGGTCCGTGCCCTGCGCCAAAAGAAACGCTCGGCCAAATTGCTGGCGCGCCTAGGAGCCTCTGCCGATCACCCCCTCCATCCCTCGATGCCGGAAACCCTGTACCTCAAGGTGCTGGTCTGGGCCGTGGACTGATCTAAATATTGGATTGTTTGCTAACCTTTCGAGGGTTGTGATTCCACGCAACCTCCCATTGGAAGAAAGCCATCCCATGCATCTGTGTCCCCTATTTCTGCTTACCTTGGCAGGATTTGTCGGTGCCCAGGATCTCGATGACACTTACACCCTGGGTCGGATCACGGCCCCGGTCGCGCAAGCCCACGGCTTCGTCGACTCCCGGATCGGGGTGGCCACGCTGGGCACCAACCTGGAAACCCAATTTGGAAAGGCGGACAGTTGGTCGCTAGTCCTTCCTTTGACCTGGGCACGCGCCGCCCACTTGAGCTGGCAAGGCGACGACCAGGACGCCATCAGCATGTTCCAGTTCTCCGGTGCACGGCTCTCAATGCACCCGATTTCCGGCCTGATCCTGGACGGCGTTCTGACCAGCGGCAACCTTTGGATGGCCAGCGACCAACAGACGGATAGGACAGGATTTGACAGCGATGTTCCAAAAACTCTCAAAACCAGCTTGTTCGGACACTACCTGAGCAACGAGGGCCGGATTCCGCTAAACGACCAAACCATCCCCTTCGCCTTCCTCTACGGCCCGATCGTTGGCCCCGGACAATTGGAAGTCCAGGGCAACATCGACAACACCTTCCTCGACACTTCGGAACTGCACGGCTATTCGCTGAAAGCGGCCTATGGCATCGTCCCCCAAACCCAAATCTGGTTTGGGTTCACCGACACGCTCATCAAAGGACTGGCCTTCGGTCCAGGCAATTCCGTGGGGAACGGCTACCCTAAAGAAGTGGAGCGCATGCATTATCAATCCCTGTCTTTGGGTGGCGATTGGGTTTCGTCCATG
>CAIKAA010000400.1 GCA_903825275.1 uncultured Fibrobacterota bacterium
AACAGTTTGTTGTTCGCGTCGTAAATATTCACACGACCATTCACCGCCCATGATGTGGAGAGACCAGAGAACGAATAATCGTTGGAGGAATTCCACAAGTTGGACCAATTGTTTTCACGAACAATGACGCCTTCGCCACCATTGACACCCTGGCTGGAGGATTGTCCGGGCTGAAGGGTGTGCCCAGCGAAATTAAATTCGACATACGCCAAACCCGGACGGTTATCAACCGTCTTGACAGTCACTTTCGAATTCCCTGCAAGCCAAGTTGGTGTATAAGCAGGAACACCACCAGGAACTTCAGACACGCTAAAGAAATACCGAGCCTTCAAGCCTGTCCAAGCAAGGGGGCTCGTGTTCTTGAGGAACAGTTTCATTCGAGTCCCTTGGCCATAATTGGGATCCTCTTGAATGGTCCATGCTTCCAGCTGTGCGTACTTGATCGGGGAAGCGCCACTGATAAAGACTTCCTGGGACACTGGAGCCAATTGGAAGAAAGGATAAGCAGGCATAGTATTGCCATTCTCACCACCAACCAAATGGACAGCCCCATTGTTCGGATGGACAATTTCCACTTGCAGATCATTCAACCCAGTCGGAAGATGATTCGACAATACCCCCAGGTACACAGAACCATTCCATTGCAAGGGAATCGACCGACGGACACCTGTCGCCCGATTGATCAGGTTTGCCGTCAGCAGAAGGCCCTGGATGGACCGTGATTTATCGGTAACCTCGACGGAAACCGGTAGGCTGCCGTCGACTTTCAGATTGGAGGGATCCACATGAACTTTTGTCGAAACTTTTGAACTCGAGTATGCCGTGAACGGTGTAACCAACATGGGCGTGGACGAGCTTGTGATCATTCGCAACTTCCAGGTTCCCGTGGGCAGAGCCGGAACCTTGAGGTTATAGGTCTTCGAATTACCGACTGCCGAGTAGGAGATTCCTGCAACCGAAGTTTCCCCAATCACAGAACCATCGGGGCGAACCAATTGAACTTGTGGCGCAACCGATCCGGTCCAAACCACACTAAGTTGCGCAGAATCCATGGCGCTGCTTGTAACAAATGGATTGTCTCGAGCAAGGTCCTTGACCAGAGTGACAGTTCCGGTCGTATTCAATTTCTTTCCCGCAATCAAGGCTTGGATTTCAGTCACCTTGGCAGCTAAGGCTCCCATCCCATTGGTGAAAAATACCTGCCCGTATTGTCCATCTGGCGCAACGCTGTTGTGTGCAAGGGTTTGTAACTTTGTTCCATAGGAACCATCATCTGGTTGGTGGTCGACAGAGACGGCGAAGACGCGGTAGCCTCCCTGTTGGCCTTCGAGGCCGGTGAAGCCGGTTAGATTCGGTGTGTTGTGCTCGCCATCAGTGATCAAAATGACGTTTCTCTGGGCGACACCCGATGCATCGAGTTGGGTTTGTGCCAACTTGAGCGCATCGACAATATCCGTAGTGCCACGAGCATAAGGCATAGTTGGGGTCTGAGTTGAGGCAACATACTTCAAATTCTCTGTGCTGATCGGGTCAGGGTCTTTTACTTCAGTATAAGCACTGAGTGCGCTGAGATCCGCAGGGTACGGGACGGGATTCTCGATCTTATCGTCGAAGGAGATAAATCCAAATTTTGAAGTCGACGGGTACGTGATATCATGGGTGAGCCGACCGAAGAAGTCTACTGCCGCGTTCCAACGAGTCATCCCAGTTGTTGATCCAGAAATGGTAAAGGTCATACTACCCGAGCGGTCAAAAACAAATATGTTCGCAATTCCGGCAGAGTATGCCTTTACATCCAAAACTGTCGCATCTGGGGTAGCTTCGGTAGCAACATTGTATGTGCATGTTGGCACTCCTTCACAAACACTCGAACGAATGGCGGTCTCTAACGACCACATGCCACCGTGGCGCAAGGTCGAAGTTCCCATTAAGGTTCCATACGTGGACACTTGTTCAGTTTCCATAACAACCAGATTGCCTGGACTAGACGGATCTGGTCGCACATTCTCAACATCGTCGCTATTCACCAAAGCAGGTGAATAACCACCTTTCCCGTTGACCGTACCGTAATCCTTTATGAAACCCATGGCATATCCATTAAAGGTTGGTGCCACCATGGTTTTATCAACAAGCCCCCCTGTAAGTGCCACACCAAAATTCGCAATTGTAGGCACTTGCCACCCTGACCCATTAAATGCATCTCGATCAGCAAAATATGGCCCCTCATATTCATCACGCATCGCAAACAAATAGTGTCCAAATTCGTGGACCAACACCTTCGAGGCAATCGCGGCGTTGAGCAAGGTGTTCCAGCTAACCTGAATGCGGTAGCCTGTCGGGTCAAGATCCTTGTTGGTGTTGAGGTTGTATTTGCGAAACATCGGCAAGGAATTGTTGGTCACCACATCTTCCCACCAAGCCAATCCCAAATAGCCACCCGTGTTGGCATCGGCGCAAAGGAACGTGTCGCCCGCACGCGCAAGCCCCGCGGGACAGGTCGTGGCACTGGAGTCCGCCAACACGATCACATCCGGGTCCATGTTCGGCGTCTCGGGAAGGATCTGCACCTTGCCCAATTGGACCGCGCCCTGGGAGGCCGCGAACAGATCTCCGGAAACGGTTTGGAACAACTCGGTCAACACCTGGGACGCCGTCTTCCCATTGGGCAAAGAGCTGAACCCATTGGGCTCTTGGTATGCCACCACCAAGTCGGCAAGGGCAATTCCCTTGGGGTTTAGCCGAAAGGACCGGATTCGTTTCTCGGGTTTGAAATCATCAGCATAGCTGGTGATTCCCAAGCAAAGAAGGGCAATGGATAAAGTTTTCATTTCAAGCTCCAATTGTTGATGGTGGGGGGATTTAGGGGACGGAAAAGAAGGGTTCTACGGTGATGCGATGGGGCTCGATGGATCGCAGGAAAAGCAGCCCATGAGCCTCGCCAAGATCCAAGGACACGGCTTCGCCTTGGGCCGATCGTGCCCTGGCCACGCGGTGGCCGTCGGGACGGAATGCCTCGACAGAAAATGTCGTCGAGGCCGTAAACTCCAAACGATGCGAGGATTGGTCGATCCGCAGCAAACCTCCCAGATGTTTTCGGTGGAGGGAGGCGGTCCCAATCTGGAGAAGGACGATCAGGGTGTCGGTATTGAAGGCCACTCCCTTCTTGTGGGCGGCAATCGAAAAAATCCCCTCCAGGCTTTGGGCGTCTGGAATCCCGTGCAGCAGATACCGGTTTAGGAAAACCCAACTGGGCGGGGGTTTGAGGACGGTGTATTCCAAACTGTCGTGGTCAAGGTCCACCGAATCGAGCCGGTATTCCAACAAGCCTTGTTCTGCCACCGTCCGGCGAAGCGTGTCTACGGCGAAGTGATAAGGATTGGCCACGGCAGCCAAATTGAACTGCATGGAACTCGTCACCACATCGGCGGTCGACGATTGGGCCAAGGTGATCGCACAGGTCCCCCACTGGTAAGGAATCGGTGTGATGGAAAGCAGCCGCTTGGCGGGATCGACCACAACGGTGGCAATCAACTTGCAATTGTTGACCGGGGTGGGAGCGATCCCCACCTTGAATCGATCGGCACCACTGAAGAACAAGCTATCCAGCGAAATTACGACAACCAAAGCCCCTTCGGGAACGGTCGTGTCGCGCAAGGGGCGGACAACCCGCGGCGGTCCGGTCTCGGCAACAAGGGATAGACGAAGCATCGCAAAGGCCGAATCCTGGCCATCGAAGACGAAGTACCGCAGGGAATCGGGACCGAGATAAAAGGAATCCGACACGATGTGGATCTTTCCCAACACCAGGCTCGCCACCGCGTGTTTGGGGGGATGTGCGATTCCATACTGACGCACGTCCAAATCCTTGTCGGAAGTGGTGAGGGCCGGATCAAAATCAAACCCGACAGTTTCTGTCCGAACCAATACGGTGTCTCTGGCGACCGGCAAATGGTTGTGGTGATGGATTTGGACGACCAGCACGGAACTTGAAGTGGTGCTGCGGTCGCTTCCCGAAACTTGGAGGGAACAGGTGCCGTGCCTGAGCGCCACCGGCGCTAGGTGGAGGACGTTTCCCACAATGGAGGGAACCAACATGCCGGTGCAGCTTCCCTTCAGGTTGGCCCAGGCATAGGTCAACGCATCGTTGTCCTGGTCAGCGAAGTAGTTGGCTAAATTGAACACCGCCGAGTCGGATTGGTCTTCCTGCAAGACCGCCTTGGGCGGCAAGGTGGTGGTGGGCGGGTGGTTGCCTCCGTTGACCTTGGTGTAAAAATCCAGGGTGTCTTCAAAGTGGTCGGTGGCGGGAACATTGCCCGAATCTTTGGCGCGCAATCTCCAGTGGGACACACCATCCACCTGCAAATCGATGCAGGACAAGGTTGAATCCGCCGACACAATCTGACAACGGGCAGTGGCCGTGGTGCCGAGCGCATCCAAGTTTTCCAAGAACCACGTCAGCCCAAAACCGCCCATCAACGAGTAGAGCTTCTTCTTGACCGGATTCTGGTTGGAGAGAACAAGGGTATCGAAGGACGAGATCGTCCATGGCTTCGATTTCATCTTCAGCACCCACAGGTTCGCGGGAATGGTCGCATTTCCTTTTTGCCCTATGACCACGTCGGGCATTCCATCGCCATCGAAATCGGCTGCCAAAACCTTCCAACCAAAAGCCATTTTATCCGGGAGGGTCGATCCGTCGAAACCAGAAATTGAGGGCTGTATGAAGTGGGAGAACTTCACGGTACCATCAGGATTCATGAGCAGAATGGCAAATCCCCCAGGAACCGTCTGCCATCCGGGCAAGGATTTGGTGGCATTCGCTTTTCTCAAACCAACCAACAGATCCGAAACGCCATCGTGATCAAAATCGGCCGAGGAAAGGAAGCTCACGCCGCCAGTTAGCAGATAATTTGGATTAGTTGGTGTCCCCAGAATCGATACAGAAACGTCCTTGCGGTACAATGAGTTCAATCGAATCAGATGAATCCTTCCAATGGCCGGTTTAGCCGTATCGCCGGGTGCAAGAACCGCGATCCATTTTCCCCCGTTCATGCCGGACAGGGGCGCGATGGAAAGACCAAACATATAGTTTGGACCAATTTCTGTCGCAATGGGGTCGGATGGATCATAAGCTTCGGGAAGCCTTGCCAGACGCCTGACGGCAAGCGTAATGGGATCGACAGCGACCAAAATCACCCGACCCTGGTAATCCCCGGTGGGGTCACCATCCAAAGGAACATCCAACGCCAATACCCGCTCTTTTGAGGGTAGAGTGTCTAGAACAACCATCGCATCGCCGATCGAATTGTTTCCTGAACCAGTCAACGCCGGACTGGTGGGACCGATCACATTAATCCGATGGATCTTCGCACCTCCAAACCCGTCCTTGCAAACTTCAAGAACCCATAGTTTCCCTAAAGCAGATGAATTCGTCACGACGATGCTACACGATTGAGAATTGGAAAATGCTTGGATAATAGCAAGCCCACCCCCAATCCAATCGCGATAGGATGTACTCGTTGATAAATTGGGACGAATTAAACCAGAATCAGATGGATCCAAGAAGTAGGTGGAAAATCCTTTCTGTGCACCCTTTAAATCCAACCGGGACATTAGAAGGGCACCAGTATCTGATCGGGCGTTTGGGGCACCAACCACGAGCTCCTGATTCCCATCGCCGTCGATATCCCCAATGGCTTGGTAGCTGGCTCCAAATACAGGAACCGCCCCCCCCGAGACAAAAAATGGGTCGGTGATTTTGCTTTCCGAAACCACGGCAATGCCGGGAATTTGGGCTTGAACCAACAGAATGGCAAACAATCCAATTGCGATAGACCGATGAATCCGATTCATGAACGCCTCCCTTTGAATACGGCTAAACTTTGAGCATCCTGTAGAACAAACCTTCAGATGAGTCATCCTCAATCCTTCCCAATCCTTACAACTCGAAACCCAATGGTCGGTGATGGTGAAGTGCCAACCACCCGGACAATTCCGCTACCTAATGCCGAGATCTCGGTATCCGCATAGGAGCCGCCTCGGACCGTCCAGACCGTGCCAACACCGATGTTTCCTCGATTTCGAAAAACCCATTCACCAGCATTTCCTGACAAATCGAAGATGCCGCTTTGATTGGGAAGGGCTGAGGCAACAAGTCGGGTTGAGGCACTGTTCCAGACGGCATACTGGCGAACGATTTGCGTATCCGAAGCGCTTCCCCAGGAATAGAGCCCACCCCAAGCCATCGCCGCAGAATCCCACTCTTCTGGGATCGGCAACCGGAACCCCTTTCGGATGACCTTCACCGGTGCAGCTGGATTGATCGTATCGGAATTCACTGCGTAGCCATCCAAATACCCCATCGCCGGATCCCGGTTCGTGTACTGATAGAACGTGTCCAGCCCTAACGACTTCGACAACGCATTGCAAAACAGCATCGCGTCGTAGATGCTCACATTCGTCATGGGCTTGCCGGCTGTTTCCAGGTTCACGGTCTTCATCACCGTGCTGTACAATCCCGTCGTCACCTCAAACCGGCCAAACCGAATGTTCGGAAGCACTTCGGCGGTCAACGCAATCACCGCATCGCCGCGCTGGGCGGCCAAGATGTCGGACAGGTACGGCGTGCGCGGGTCAGGCCGGTATACCTTCACGGTATCCGTCGTCACACTCCCCAGCCTGTCCTGCGCCCACACGGGCACGCGCGCCGTGTCACCGGCTTTCAGAAACACCGTTGCGCCATACTGACCATTGTTCAGCCCCATATCTTTACCAAGCACCTGCACGGATTGCAGGTTGTTGTCGGTCACGTTCCACGTTGCCGTGAAGTACGACTGCGTGTCGAGGACCGTCACGACTCCAGGGGAGATGCCCATGCGGGCAATGGCAGGCGGGACCGATGCGCCTCGCACAACGTCCACCGAATCGATCGTCCCGTGACGCAATTTGTCGACCACCCGGATCCGCACGCGGGTAAGCCCGCCCAGCTTGAGCGCAAGGGTCTTCTCGGCGATCTGTTTGTTGTCGAGCAAAATGCCAAAGCTGTTGATCGTGACCGAGTCGACCTCGACACCATCCACCTGCCAACGGAAGGAATAGGTGGACGTCGTGTCGGCCACCGAATCGCGGCGTATGTTTGGATGAATCCGCACAAGATTCGGCGGCACCGCCACCCGACGGTAGATCCTTACCGAATCCACGGCGCTGTTCCCTGCGGAATCCACGACCGAAATGCGGACCGTTACCGTTTGCCCCTCGGTCAGCGGGACGTTCTTTTCCACCACGCCACCCACCGGATGCACCGGTACGCTGTCCAGCAGCACGGTCTTGAGGTTCTCGTCAGACACGTTGAAGCGGACCCGTTTGGATTTGGTTGTGTCGTCAACGGTGTCGGTGCGCGTAGCAGGAAGGATGGGCGTGATTTGAGGTGCGGTCGTATCGACGCGGATCGTACCCGGATCGGAGACCGAGAAACTGTACCGGGCGACCACCATTTGGTTTTTGCGGTCCTTGAGCGAAAGCTCCAGCCGGTACAAGCCCAGCGTTGCCGAGTCGGTCTTGAGGGCCACGCGATCCGCCAAGCTCCAGGTCTTTTGGGGAGTTGGGGGGAAGGGTGTGGTGTCGAGGAAAAACTTTGCGGTGGCATTCACCGAATCTGCGTTGGGCGGGTAAAACCAGATCCGGATGGTTTGGCCCACCATCCCCGAATCATCCGCAAAGGCACCGGATAATTTCACTCCGCTGGATTTGCGGACG
>CAIKAA010000401.1 GCA_903825275.1 uncultured Fibrobacterota bacterium
CGGGTCTGATACCCCAAAGCTTGCTTCGTGTTCTCCGACCCGAGATTTCTGGCCAGAGCCACCCCGCAGCCTGTCCTGAGCTTGTCGAAGGACAGGCTGCGGCGTGGTTTATTATGACCCTTATCGACTCCCTCGCGCAAGCCCTGTCCTCACCTCGGCGTGGACAGGACTCTCCGGTAAACCTCTCGCAGCGCGGGAATCACGACCTCCCACGAAAAGAATTTCCGGGTTCTGGCGCGAGCGCCTTCCACCAGAGCTTTGGCCAAGACGGGTTGATCGGCCAGACGGAGCAAGGCCTTGGCCAAACTTTTCGAATCGCCCGGAGGCACCAAAAGCCCGGTTTCCCCCTCCACAATCACATCGGGAATGCCGCCCACGTTGGACCCGACCAAGGGAAGACCCATTTCTGCGGCCTCGATCAACACCACTCCCAGGCCTTCCGTATCGCCCTTGGAATCGATCACCGCAGGAAGCACAAACACGTTGGCAAGGGCATAGGCATCGGCCAGATCTTGGGTCGACAATTTTCCCGTGAACTCGATTCTGGGGTCTTTGGTCGCCGCGGCGCGCGCCATCAACGCTTCGGTGAGGTCGCCTTGTCCAACGATCTTCAAGTGGAACCGGTCGCCTTCCAAATAGGCCATCGCATCGATCAAGGTTTCAATCCCTTTGCGCTCGATGTGGCGCCCCACGAACAGCATCTGGAAGGGATCTTCGCGGTTGCGGAAAATCTTTGGGGGTTGGTCGGAGGGAGTGTCGGGCAAGGTCGTTCCATAGGGGGACAATTCCACCGCGACCTGGCGCACGTCGAGGATGCGGCCACGCGTGAAAGAGCTGTTGCAAAGGGTGGCTTCGGATTGGCCCAACAGCCAATGCAAGATGGGCCGGATCCATATTTTGCGACGCATCAACAGCAATTCGGCCCCGTGGAAATTGAGCACGACCGGCAGGTTGGCGCGAAGCCTTCCCGCTTGGGCCAAAAGTCCATGGGGGAAGGGCCAATGGCAGTGGATCACGTCGAACCGCCCCTTGCGGCACAGTTTCCAGCAAGCGACAAATCCCGACAAGATGTAGGGAATGGCCAACAGCTGCAACCAAGGCTTGCCCTTGGTTTTGGAAGGGGCGCCTTCGTCGTGAGTCAGAAATTCCATGCTCTGGGGCGCGTACCGGAACCGGTGCACCGGGGTTCCGTCGATCTCATGACTGGACAGTCCCTTCCAAGACGGCGCCAAAACTTCCACCTCCACTCCCGAAGCGCGCAGCCGGCGAATGGATTCCCGCATCCACGGGACTTCGGAATCGGAAGGGTGGCGGGCGTAGACGGACGATAGGAAAAGGACGCGCATGCTTGGAAAAGTAAGCGGGTTCTTGCTCCAACGCCACGGTGTGGTGGTAGATTCCTAGGTCTATGCTTCATTCGATCCTGCTCACGGGCCTTTTGTCCGCCCTGACTTTTGGCAGTCATGTCCAAGGCGTGTTGGTTTCGGAGCACGCGACCGCCCAAAGCGGCGGGACCTTGTCCTTGGGACTGCACCTTGAGCTCGAACCTGGATGGCATGTCTATTGGATCAATCCTGGCGACGCGGGTATCCCTCCTTCCATCGCTTGGTCAGAAACCAAAGGAGCAACGCCAGATTCCTTGCAGTGGCCGGTCCCTGACACGCTACCGGTCAGCCCCCTCATGACCTACGGCTTCAAAGACCGGGTTCTTCTGCCCTTTTCCGCCAAGGTTTCACCAGATGCCCAAGGAAACGTGGTCTTCAAAGGCCACGCCAAGTGGTTGGAATGCTCGGACATCTGCGTGCCCGGGAAAGCCGAATTGTCCCTGACCTTGCCGGTTTCCGCGGCGGTGCCCACGGCCAACGCCGAAACAAAGCCGTTGTTCGAGCAGGCGCGTCGGGCGCTGCCTGCGCGGGGAATGGGGGGAAGTGTTCGCGCGGCTGTTTCCGATAGTTTCGTCTACCTCACGGTGAAATCGACCCAGGGCACCGACCAACCGGTGCGTTTCCTTCCCTTGGATCAGGGCGTAATCGAGAATGCTTCGGTCCAGCCCTGGATCGCCACCAAGGACGGGTTTTGTCTCAAGATCCGCCGCGATGGCTTGGTCCGTCTCAAGCCCGATTCTCTACGCGGGATTTTGGTCCACCCCAAGGGCTGGAATTCAGGGAGGAAAGGTTGGTTGTTTACTACCCCCCTGGTCCCCGCCACGGCGGCCGATACTGTGGAAATTCGGCCCCCTCCGGCAAAAGCCGGGACAGGGAACGAAACGACCAAGGGCCTTCTCATGGCCCTTTTCTTTGCCTTCCTCGGAGGGATCGCGCTGAACTTGATGCCTTGCGTGCTTCCGGTTTTGTCCCTCAAAGTCCTTGATTTCCTGAAAAAAGGCGGGCAAAGCCGACACAATGGTTTCCTTCATGCGCTGGTTTTTGCCGCTGGCACCATCCTGTCCTTTCTGGCGCTGGCGGGGGTTCTGCTCGTGCTGCGCTCGGGGGGCGAGGCCTTGGGGTGGGGCTTCCAAATGCAATCTCCGCGGGTGGTGGGAATCCTTTCCATGCTGATGGCGTTGTTGGCGCTCAACCTTTGGGGAGTCTTCGAGCCCGGGGCTGCATTTGCGTCAAGGATCGGGACTGGGCCAGGAGGAGGTTGGGTTGGCTCGTTCTTCACGGGAGTGACCGCCACGGTGGTCGCGACGCCCTGCACGGCCCCCTTCATGGGCGCAGCCTTGGGGTACACCCTGACCCGTCCGGCTTTCGAGACCCTTTCGGTCTTTTTCTTTCTCGGGTTGGGGATGTCGCTCCCGTACATGGCCTTGGCCGGATTCCCGCGCTTGGCGGCCTTTCTTCCCCGACCAGGTGCTTGGATGGAATCCCTCAAGCAATTCTTTGGATTCGCCATGGCCGCGACCGCCGTTTGGCTGGCTTGGGTGGTCGGACGCCTGGCTGGCGCCGATGCCGCGGTTCTGGTGGCGGGGCTTTGGGTGTTCGCGGGCTTGGGAGCATGGATTCTGGGGCGATGGGCGCTTCCCCACCATTCCACCACCAAGCGGTGGTCGGCGCGCCTGACATTTACGGTCATCATTGGGTGCGCCGTGGCGGTGCTTTGCGTGGCCCTTCCGCAAAACGGACAATCGCGGACCGAAAGCACGGGCCGATTGGCCGGCGAACCGTTTCGGGAAGGAACTCTGGCCGAGCTTCGCTCTTCAGGCAAGCCATGGTTTCTCTACTTCACCGCCGACTGGTGCTTGTCGTGCCAAGTCAACGAGCGAGTGGCACTCGAGCGTCCCGAGGTGGTCGCGGCCTTCCAGCGCCACGGCATCCGGGTGGTGAAAGCCGACTGGACCGGTCGCGACAGCTTGATCGCCCGCACCTTGCAAACCTTTGGTCGCCAGGGCGTACCCTTCTATGTCTGGTCGGATGGAACGCGCGAATCCAATCTGCCGGAATTGCTGACGCCCGGAATTGTGTTGGGGGCCATCGAGCCGCGCCAATAAACATCGAGGCAATCTTCAGGGACTGCGCTGTGAGGGGGGGCAAAAGCCAGCGCGCGATCAAAGTTCTTGGGGCTGAATCCCCGTGATTTCGGTGATAAAGTCCCATTCACAGCCCTTGGCGAGCATCCGCTGGGCGTCTTCCAAAGCTTTGCGGCGAAGTCCTTGTTCTAGGCCCCGTTCGAGTCCCTGCTCAATGCCCTTTTTCAAGCCTGCCTGTTCCCCTCGCAGGAGGATTTGTTCTTCCATGGTCA
>CAIKAA010000402.1 GCA_903825275.1 uncultured Fibrobacterota bacterium
CGATCCTTGGAGCAACGTGGGATAAAGCCCCTTGATGCGCCGTTTGACAAACGAAGAATCGTCCGCATGCAACGCGTCGCGGTACAGCACCAACAAGGTATCCCCGGCCGAGGGGGAAATCGAGGTGGTGGTCCAACCCGGGACGGTGGAAATGGCGATGGGGACCGAACGGAAGATACCCGTGTTCACGCCCGTTTCAACCAAACTGACGACCACGCTATCGGTGCCGCGGCGCAACACAGCTTTGACGGAATCCTTCACCGTCGAGCGAGGGTTGTTGTCGTTGTCGCGCACTTGGACCACAACCTGCACCGAATCGGTGATCAGGTCGCCTGATTGGACTGCAAGGGTCGGCGAGGTCAGTAAAGAAATGCTGGAAATGGTGTTCACGATGGTGAAGGTGACCGTGCGCGAACCCGCCGAAGTGCCGTCGGCTCCCACGACTTGGAAGGTGTAGACGCCAGCCGCCAATCCCGTCATTTTGGTCGTGTCGATCGTGGCGTTGGTTTTGGAAGGGTCGATCACGATACCGCCAAAATGATGACCAGGTCCCAACGAAATGGTCGGTGTGGCCGACGGACCCGAAAGCAGGAAACGCCCCTTGGTGGGAGCACGCGTCACCGTTTTTTTACAGCCCTGTCCGGTCGAAAGCGAGGTATACAAGTCAAATTTTGTCGAGACCCCAAGCGAAGATTGGACCACATCCAAGAAGGGAAGGCTGATCAGTTTCATCGACGTGTTGATCCGCAAGTCCGAACCGGATGTCATTCGCTCGCAGTAAAAGAGATCAAAGGGATAGCTTACCCCTTCCGTCAAGCCCAAGGTGTCCAGATTCACGCTGGCTGCGGCTGTTCCATGGACCCCACCCAAATCGATCGCGAGTTTTTTATTGATGAACACCCAAACATCGTCGTCGCCGGCAAAATCAAAGGTCTGGCCATGGTGATAATCAAAAGCGGCATGGCTTTCTAGACAGAAATTGAAATTGTGCTGGAGCCCGTCATTGCCTGGATATTGGATATTGTGGGGATTGGGTTGGCCATTGGGCAGCTTGTTGAAGTCGTCGATGGGAAAGTACAACTGGTTGTCGTAGAGATAATTTCCCGTGCTTTGGTCGAGAGTCAGCGGAATGTCACGGCAGGTGGTGGCATTTACGGTCGAATCGTCGTGGAACCACTGGGTGAGGGTGGAGTCGGCCGACAGTTCTGGGCCAGGGGTGCGGGTAGGAGAGTTGTCCGGCCCCAGTGTGTCTTCGACCATGCCCGCTTGGTTGGCACAGCAGAAATGGTTGAACGCCGGAGAAGACAGGTCAAAATCGCGAATGGTGGCCGCCAGGAGCATCACCTCGCAAAGGCCCGTCTGACCAGGGAAAGAGGAAACCACCGTGGGCGCTCCGGTACCTGCGGCGGTGGTGATCCAAGCGGTATCCGAGGCAGCCAGGGTTGTGGTTAGGTTGATGACCGTGGCGTTGCCAAAACCGGCATTTCCCAAAACCGTTCCGGTCGTAGCGTTCTTGAACGTCACGGCAATCGGCGAAACGCGATCGATGTATTGAAACTTGTACCAACCGCAATTGTAGGGGTCCGGGTTCATCGGAAGGATGGCCGTCCCAAAACGAATTTGGGGGTGCTGGATGGGTGTCGAGTCCTTCCAGGGGTTGAAGAGCAAAATGTTCTTCATATGCGGTGCCGTGATCGACGCCTTGGGTTTCCCCGTTTGGTCAGCCCAAATCCAGATTGTATCGCTCCTCCCTACCAGCGAATCGTAAAGGACCGGAAGCGGGGTTGCTCCACCCAATCCAAAAAATTTCGACCCATTGGCATTTTCAAAGGTGAGAGAAAGATTGGTGAACCCTGTCGCCTGTAGGCTGTACCAACCTGGCGCGCCGTTGAACGGAATCATGGGGTTCCAGCCCCCGGCTTCCAGCCGCGAGGATGGCTTTTGGAAGGTCGAGTCGGATTCCCAAGGGTTCCAGAGCAGAACGGTTACGGGTGCGGGAGCTGCATGAACGACCACAGGGAAGCACAAAAGCATGAGTAGAATGGCGATACGATGGAGGTGAGACATGGCTACTCCTGAAAAACACCCGGGTGAACCGCGAGCGGACCCTTCACACCTGCCCACCGCCAGTACGATCAATCACATAGACCAATCACGGAAAATAGCGTTCGATTCAACTTCCGGCACGCGCCTTTTGGAGCAAAACGCCCCTTATTCTGACCAAAAACCCAAAACACTATGCCAGTACTCCATTTCCCGGTCTGTGAACGGATTTCCTGGCGTCCCCCCCTACCAGTTGGTGAAGACGTGCCACGCCAAGCTGTAGGTTTGGTTCCACAGGGACCAAGAGGGTGCCTCACCCGCTTCCGAGACGTTCTGCCACAAAACCAGCCGCATCGTGTAGACGCCGCTGGCGACCATGTGGCCTTGGTCGTCGTTGCCGTCCCAAAGGATGCGCAGCTGGTAGCGGTTGCGGGCATCCATGGGCAGCTTGCCGGAAGTGAAAGCCTC
>CAIKAA010000403.1 GCA_903825275.1 uncultured Fibrobacterota bacterium
GCCGGTGTCGCTGGCCACCAGTTTCCAGTGGGCGAACCCGTTGGTGGTAAAGGGGGTGCAGAAAAAATCGGGACCGGTGCTTGTCTTGAGGATGGAGCACGTCGCAATGGATCCCGTGACAGGAGGGTTGACTTCGCTAAGGGTCCAGGTCAACCCATTTCCGGTCATGTAGTCGGAGAGATGGACGGAGTTGGGTTGGGTGCAGAGCTTGATGGTGTCGCCAGGTTTGTGGAGCCAAGGCTTGGATTTCAGGCGTAGGGGCCAGATGGAGCCGCCGATCGTGGAGGAACCAGGTGAGCCAATGATGGCATCCATCTGTCCATCGCCATCAAAATCACCGGCGAGAACATTCATACCCAAGTAGACTTTCTCACCAAGTTGATTGGAACTGTCCTTAAATCCACCGCCCCCCAACCAATTGCCGAACTGTCGGATGGAATTGATTTGGCCTGTGCCGCTCATCAACGCAACAGAAAATCCACCCAGCCCAGATACCAGATTCGCTCCCGTTGTCAGGGGTTGCCCGAACAGAAGATCATTGTTTCCGTCATGGTCAAAATCTTCAGCAGAAACTGTCCAAAGGTTTTTAATCGTGTCTGTTCCTGAAACCGGCAAAAAGGCAGAGTCTCGAATTACCTGATATTGGGAATTGAGGTCGAGGAAATGCACTCTGGCGACCGGCTTGTCTCCCGTCGAGGTCACGGCCAATCTCAGGACCCCTCCTGTTTTGGAAAGCCGAGCAACAGAACGACCAAAACCTGGTCCCGATGTTGCGATATTTTTGAAAACCGGATCCGCTGTAGTCCAAGACCGAGGGAAGCAGCCAACTCGACCCCAGACAAGAGTTTTCAAATTTAGGGATGCAAGAAGGACTGATCCGGTGAGGACTGAGTTTGTTGGATTTATTGCCGCAGGAATACTTATAGCCAACAATACACTATCACTTGATATGGTATCCACGACTCGGATCGACTCCCCAATATGTGTTACACCAAACCCTTGCAAGATTGAGGAATTCAGAGAATCTATTTCACTTACAGAATCAACAGAAAGGCCATTAACATCTCGGCAGACACGGATCGCCCAGAGCTTGGACACATTTAAGGATGCCGTGGCAACAATCGCACAATTGGTTGTCGCGGTAAACTTTCTCAGCACTTCAACACTTCCACCGAAGTTGTCGACTGATTGTGCAACATGTGTTAGAAATGGGGCAATTTTTGGATCTTTGGAGCTGATATCAAAAGCCGAACCAACTAACTTGCCATCAACACCTAGCTGAATAATTTGTAGGCCTCCAGAGCCATTTTCAAAACTTGGCTCCCCAACCACCACATCTTGGATTCCATCGTGATTGAAGTCTCCGATCCACGCTAGACCAGATCCACCAAACCGACTGCCGGTACTTGTCGAAAAAGGCAACGGATCCCCAATCCTCGCCTCCTGCACGACGAATAGCCCGGGGATGTCGGCCATGCTAGCCCCCGCCAGCGCGAGGAGGGCCAATAGGATGGAATTAAATGTTTTCGATCTCATGTTCATCTCCTTCTTTCTGTCCAATGGGGACCACGCGAAATCCAGTTGTTCCCAAACGATTTGTTCCGATCTGCCAGGAATTGACAACGCCCCAACTTTCGGGAGTCGTGCTCGAAACCTTGCCCCACGCAACCGCTAGCGTAGGGCCTGTCTCCGGATGGCCACAGTTTTGGGAAATCAACTCCTCGACATTCTCCGCCAGATCGAAGATCCCGCCGCCGCTAGGCTGCCGCGACCCGTCTAAGCTTGCCGAAGTGCTTTTCCACACGGCGTATGGTGCTAGGATAGCCGTGTCGTCCCCCGTGTCGGAGCGCGTAAGGCTCGCCGCAAAACTTGCCTCGGTCGGATCTAAAGAACGCGAGGAAACCTTCCAGCCAATCAGGGCCAAGGCAGCCATCCATGCAAAGCAAACCGCTAACAGGTTGCGGCATGGACGAAAAACGGGCGGATGGACCGGACGAAGGGAATTGATCATCGAGTCTTGAACCTATAACCAATCGCCGACGAATGGTAGAGGCAAACGGGTTTTATTTCCGGGGCGCGAATCGCGCCCCGTGGTTTTGTCTCAC
>CAIKAA010000404.1 GCA_903825275.1 uncultured Fibrobacterota bacterium
CCCGAAGAAAGCGAAGGGCCAACTCCGCATCCATCGGGCCGTCGTCGGGCGAAAGGCGCTCCATCAAACGGGCGACTTCAACAGGGGAGAAGATGGCCTTCCCGAAAGCCGGCACCAGATCAAAGGTCTTGGGGCTGAATCCCCGTGATTTCGGTGATAAACTCCCAATCACAGCCCTTGGCCAGCATCCGCTGGGCGTCTTCCAAAGCCTTGCGGCGCAGCCCTTGTTCAAGTCCCCGTTCGAGACCCTGTTCGAGACCCTGTTCAAGTCCTTGTTCAAGTCCCTTTTTCAAGCCTGCCTGTTCCCCTCGCAGGAGGATTTGTTCTTCCATGGTCATAGTCAGCTCCCGAGTGGTGGGATGGAGTTTTAGGGTCAAGGCCTGTTGCACCCCGAAGTCGCTGCGCTTGAATATATACCGCAAGACCACCCGAAGAAAGCGAAGGGCCAACTCCGCATCCATCGGGCCGTCGTCGGGCGAAAGGCGCTCCATCAAACGGGCGACTTCCACGGGGGAAAAGATGGCCTTCATCAATTCCATCGCAACCAGCACCGACCGATTGTGGTAGGCGCTCTTCAAATCTTCCCCAGAGGTTTGGGCCAAGTTTACCAGCAAAAAGGAAAAATCAGGAAAGAACGACCGGAGGCGTTCGGGATAAACCGGCAGAGCCTGGGAAAACTTGGTGACCGACCATTTTTCCAGACCGTTGTACAGGACAAGGGGAAGGACCAAAGGAAGATTCGTTCCGTCCATGGCGGCGCGTTCCCAAATCCCGAGCAGGTACGCCAGGACCTGCAAATGCGGGTATTTGGGTGCCCAAGACTTGTGCTCCAGAAGGATGGCAACCAGCGCCCGCGAATCGGCCAGCGGAACAGAAAAGACCAAGTCGGCATAGGTTTCGGCCAACTCGGGAGAGATGTACGATTCCGATTCGCGGCGCAGAAGGGAAAGGTCGAGCAGGTCTCGGACATCGGGTGGCAAGGTATCGCGCAAAAAATCACGGGCCCGATCCAGATCGCCAAAAATCTCTTTGAAAAACTCGTCGTGGGGGGATTGTGTGGACATCGAAAGAAAATGGTAGAAAATCGGAGGATGCCTTGTGGAGCCCTAATGGTGTGGGAGTGACGCGAGGAGGATGTCCCGTTGCAAACACCATGCAACAAAACCCCGATGAGTCACTTTCTGTCATGCGACAAGATGCGTCAACTGGTGCTGCGTTGCAGAAATGCCTCGCGCCAGCCGACCGGAGGGACCACCGCAGGTGGTGTGCGCAGCACCGCGCGCGACAGCGCAAGCCCGTAGGGGGGCGGCCCCTGTCACCCCCTGGGTGGTCGAGAGCAGGGGAGGCGCCCAACAAAGATCTTTAGGTCTTTCGAGCCTGCTTGTTCACGTTGCCACCATTGCCAGAAACCACGGTTTCCAGGTGATGGTGATGCCGTCGGCGGAGGCGGCTTCTGTGGAAAGTCGGTCCAGCAAATGCTGGAGGCGGCTGCGAGTCAGGGGTTTTCCGGTGGGGGGGAGGCGATTGGCGCCGCTGGCCTTGAGGTGGCGCAAAAACTCCATGGCGCTGGCATAGGTCGTCGGTTTCGCTTCCTGAAGGCTTGCGCAGACCTGCCATCCTGCTTGTCGAGCGGCAACGACCACCTCGGAAAGGTCGTGTCCCGGACCAGGGCCGTAGCCAAATTCTGGCGAAGTCAAGATCCGATCGAACTCGGGAAAGTGGTCGCGACAAAATCCGGTCAACAGATAGATCGATCCTGGTTCGCAAAGGGCACGGACCGAAACGAAATGGCTTTCCAGGTCGGGAAACCATTGGACTACCGCATTCGAGGCCACCAACTGGGGCGAAAGGCCAATCTCGTGAGGGACGCGGGCATCCAAGGTTCGCCAGGTGGGGCGAGGGAGGTGGAACGGCCAGATCCCGGCGGCCTCGCGGAGCATGGCCATAGAAAGATCGGTGGCCACCAGGTCGGCGTCCGGATAGCGCTGGGCAAGATTTTGGGTCAAGTGCCCGGTCCCACACCCCAGCTCCAACACTTGGTTGGGCAGGGAGTCGGAAGGGGCCAGCTCCATCAAGCGTTGGGCCATCCATCGCTGCACCGGCGTGGCCTGGTGGTAGCTGCTGGCCGAACGGCCAAACCGCAGGGAGCGCCAATCCGTCAAGTCCCGCCCACCCATTCCGATAGGGCCTCTCGAAACGCCTCGGGCCGATTCAAGAACGGGACATGCCCCGACCCCACCGGCAAAAGGCGCGTGAGCTCGGGTGGTGTTTGGCAGGGAGGCGAGACGGGGTCATCGGGCGACACCAGGAAAAGTCGTTGGGGATGAGGATGCCAGGGAGGCGTGAACTGGGTCTTCCCCAAGGCCAAAAGTCCCTCGGCCAGCGCTTCTTCGGGCATTTCCAGAGCTTGTCGCAGCCAACCTTCGCGAATGCGTCCCTCCAACCCCAGGGTGGATGCAAAATCGGAGAGCACTCCCGAAGCGTCCCCAAAAATTCGTTGGACCATTCGGCGAAGGACCACAGGCCTCCATGGCCCCTCGGGAGCGCAGAAATCCAAGAAGGGGCAGATGCTGGCCACTGGCATTTCCAGCGGAACCCGCTCTTCGCGCAACAGTCTTTCCACCACCAACGATCCCAGAGACCACCCTGCCAAACAGGTGCCAGCGGGGGCGACGGCCAACAAATGCTCCAAACGATCGGTGGAATCCAAAAAATTCTGGACGTCCAAAAACCGCAGGTCGAAGTCCGGCAAGACCTCGCGCAATAGGCCATCCCAGCACTGGAGGTCCGATGCCCAGCCCCCGACCCAATAGAAAGGACGTTTTCCTTCGGCTCTTTGTTCCACGAGGTTCAATATCTTATACGCAATGCGATCCGTCGTCCCATTACCTCTGATCTTTTGGTTTGCCGCCTTTTTAGTGGGCTGCCGCGATAGCGGTTTGGAGCGGGGGAAGGCGTTTTTGCAGCTGGAGGACTGGCCTCGTTCCGTAGGCGCCTACGACGCTTGCGTCCAAAAAGACCCCGACAATGCCGAAGCGCGCCTGGGTCTTGCCCTGGCACGGTTGGGTCAGGTTCGGGAAAAATCCCAAGTCGGTTCCGATTCGTTGGATGACTGGCTGCGCGTCGCACGGGACCTGGCCATTGTCGAGCGGTTGGACAGCACCCAGTCCACCCACGATGAACGGGCCGATGCCTTGTTCCACGCCTCATTGTGGTTGCACAAGCGCGGGCGCTCTCCGCAGGCCGAGCGATTGGCGCATTTGGCCCAACAGGCCGATTCTCGTCACGCCCCTTCGGCCCAATTTTTGGGAAATCTGGCCCGCGCCCGAGGCGAAATGATCGAAGCCGAGCACTGGTATTCGCGCGCCCTTGCTGCCGACAGCACTTATCTGCCCGCCTACATTGGCCTTGGGGAAATGGCCTTGGCCGATCACGATCCGGAAGGGGCTTTCGTCTACTGGCAAATGGGTTCCCGTCGCGATTCCACCAACCTGTGGCTGAAAGACAAAATTTCTCGTCTGACGGATTCCCTGGGCTTGAGGGTGATTCGTTGAATCGATTGCCCAAAGGCTTTTGTGCTCCGGTGCCACTGGGGCAAGGGGGAGAGGCGGCCACCTACCTGTGTTGGCAAAAAGATCCCGGACGCTGGGTGGTTTTGAAAATTTCCGATTCCTCGGGGGCCGTTCGACTCCGCCGCGAGGCCAAGCTTTTGGAGCATCTGGCCGGCGGACCGGTGCCGGCACTTTTGGGACAAAATCTGACGGGTCGTCATCCTTGGATCGCGATGACTTGGATCGATGGAATTCCCCTGGACGATCTGCCCGATTCCATCCCCCTCTCCGACCGCCGGGCCATCATCCTCCAAGCTTCTTTGGCCGCCGCACGGCTGCATGGGGCTCGGTTGATCCATGCCGACCTTTCGGCAGCCAACCTGATCGCTCGCCCTCATGGGGAAGTCGGGGTGGTCGATTTCGGGTTGTCTCCCCTTCCTGAATCCACCCAAACCCCATCCATCGAAGGCGCTTGGGAAATTCTTCCTCCCGAGCGACTCCAAGGCGCGAGTGCGGATGCCCGCTGGGACGTCTTTGCTTTGGGAGTTTTGGGTTGCCGGTTGCTGGGCGCCTTTGCGCCCGATCGAGGATCGCGGGACGAATGGACCGCCTTTGTCCATTCCGGAGAAGCGGCCAAATGCGCTCGAGGGCGATCGTGGGCGCTTTCCCTGGCGGTGGATCCGGACCCTGCCGTCCGGCCTGCGGATGCCGCGGCGCTAGTTCGGCTTTTGGAGCGAGAATGGGGCGATCCGCCCTTTTCCCGCGATTTGTTCGCCCGGGAAAGCGCCGCTAGGCTGGAGAAACTGCTGTCGGTGGCGGTGGGGACAGCGGAATCGATCGGCGATTGGGAGGCGGCTTGGCGTCTTCAGCGCGAGCGGATCGAGCGCGCCAGCGATCCCGAGCCCATGATGGCGAAACTGGGGGAATTCCAAAGAAAGCGCCGCAATCCCCCCGGACGATCCAAGTGGGGGATTTTTACGGGAATGTTGGCTTTGCTGGTGATTGGATTGAGCTGGTGGCTCTCCAACAAGTCCGACGACAAACCGTCCAATCTCGATCCTGTGACAAATTCTGTCGCGACAGACTTTCAAGATTTGGAATTCCGTCGCTCGACTTCCGAAGGGGTGCTGGTCTTCGATCCGCCGCCGCCTGGCTCCCATCTGGAAATCGATGGCAAGGAATCGAGTGTTCCCCCCGACGGATTTTTGTCGCTCGGTCCGGGAACGCGACATGTGATCCTGACCGATTCCACGGGTGACGAAATTCTCGATACCACGGTGGTGGTTCGGGAACGCGACAACAAACACAAGAAGTCCCGCAAGGATTCTGGTCATTTTACCGGCTCGAAAGATTCGGCCAACAAAAAGGGGCAGCCATGACGGCCAATTGGATGCTGGAAGGGCCCGAAGGGTCTTCGAATCTGACCTTGGACCGCAAACTGATGGTGATCGGTTCCGGCCAGGGTTGCGATCTTCGGGTCGCGGGTCTTTCGACTTCCGAAGTCCAACTGCTCACCTTGCCCGAGAAGGTGGTGGTCGAAGCCCAGGTCAAGGGCGTGAAGATCGGCACCGTTTTGGTCAAACCCGGGTTTCCGGCCGACATCAAAGACGGCGAAGCCCTGGTCTTCTCCAACGGATCGGTTTGGACCTTGCGTCGTTCCCGCACTCGGGGCAGCTCCATCGAGCCGGTCTTGCAGGCGGTCGAATTGTTGCTGGAAGCGCCCGATCCTTCCGACAGCCTTCCCAAGCTTTTGGAGTTCGCCGCCTTGCACCTTTCCGCAGACGAAGGCGTTTTGCTGGGTGGCCCCGACCTGCTCGAGGTCGTCTCGCGTTGGCCCGAGGGAAGCTCGGGAGTGTTTTCCAAATCGGCGGTCAAGGCGGCATCCGAGCGCCGGGGCGCGGTCTTGTGGGCGGACTCCGGTGAAGGCGACGCCCAATTGGGTGGGCCGTCTTTGCTCCAGTCGGACATCCGTTCCATCCTGTGTGCGCCCTTGAAGACTTCTGATGAAGATCTTCCTTTGGGATGCCTCTACTTCCACCGCATCGGCAACGGTTCGTCGTTTGTGGAAGAAGAACGCCGCTCGTTCCAACGACTGGTCGAAACCTTGGCGCGGGTGCTCGTTTCCGCGCGTCGGCAACATGAAGACCGCGCCGCCTTGGAAGCCATGCGCGCCGCCACCAAGACCGATGGGCTGCTGGCGTTTTCGCCGGTGATGCAAGCTGTCTTGGCGCAGGCGCGCCGTTTCGCCGCAGCGACGGTGCCGGTCCTGATCTTGGGCGAAACCGGAACCGGCAAGGAAAAACTCGCCCAATTGGTCCACCGCAGTTCCAAACGAACGGGTCCCTTTGTGGCCATCAATTGCGCCGCGATCCCCGCAAGCCTGATGGAATCGGAATTGTTTGGTCACGAGAAAGGCTCGTTCACCGGAGCGACCAGCGACCGGGAAGGCCTGTTCGAAGCGGCCAAGGGCGGCACCATGTTCCTGGACGAGATTGGGGAATTGGCCCCCCACCTCCAAGCGGCGCTGTTGCGCGCCCTCCAGGAAAAAACCATCCGCCGCGTGGGATCCACCGTAGAACGCCAAATCGATGTGCGGGTGGTCGCCGCGACCCACCGCGATTTGGACCAAATGGTCCAGGACGGACGCTTCCGCCAGGATTTGTTTTTTCGCCTGAACGTCGCTTGTGTTCGGATCCCTGCCCTGCGCGAACGACATGAAGACATTCTTCCTTTGGCACGGGTCTTCGTCCAAAAAGCCTCGGTGGAATTTGGAATGCCGTTTGGCGGCATCTCCCGCGCCGCCGAAAAGCATTTGCTGCGTCATGGGTGGCCCGGGAACGTTCGCGAACTGGAAAATTGCATGCAGCGCTCGCTTCTGGAAGCGGGTACCAGCCGGATCCAGCCCGAACACATGGGGCTTCGCGAGAGCAACACCCCGTCGGGGACGCTAGCCGAAGTTCGCGAGATTGCCGAACGTCGGGCTGTGGAGTTGGCCTTGGGCAAAACCAACGGAAATTTGACCCAGGCGGCCGCGATTCTTGGAATTGACCGAAAGGTGTTGCGGGACCTTTTGAAACGGCTCGGGATGTATGAAGGCGGCGATTCGGATCCGGCTTAGCCCCTGGATCCATCGGTGATTGGGACGAATTCGCGGGTGTGTTAGGTCGCTTTCCAAAGTTCAGAAGAAAGACGCTCGGACCCACGGCCAAAACGGGCAAACGCGGTTTTTTCCAGGAAATGAAAAGTGGAATCGCGGTTCGACTGTTACTTTTCCGTCACTCTCCTGAAACATAGGAGTTTCCTAACATCACTCGGAGTCACTCCATGAGCAAGATCACTCTCGCCGCCCTAGCCACCCTTGTTGCCGTCACGATGGCTGCAGAGCCAGCCAAAAAGGTCGAGGCCGTCAAGGCGGATACCTCCAAGAAGGTCGAGACCGTCAAGGTCGACACCGCCAAGAAGGTCGAAGTCAAGAAGCCCGTTGTCGACACCGACAAGAAGGTTGTTGTCAAGAAGGTTGTTGTCGACACCGCCAAGAAGGCCGCCGTCGACACCGCCAAGAAGGTCGAAGTCAAGAAGTAAGATCTTTGGCTTATTGGGGCCAAAGAGAAAGAAGCGGAACCAACGGTTCCGCTTTTTTTATTCTGAAGGAATGATGGTGGAAAGCTTTCTTTGTTTGGAAGGCTTGTGGTCTTGATGGCACGCCAATTGTTTTCGACCATCTAGGAGTCGGACTCGATCTGACTTTGGTGAATGGGGAGGAATCAAGGGATGCATAGGCGGTTTTGGCAAGACATGAGTTCGGTTTGGATGGTCATCGGGTTTCTGATGATTTCCTTGGCTGCCGGATCAAAGGCCGCTTCTGCGGAGGTTCCCGATGTCGACCCGACGGGAGTCACTGACCCCGTTGAGCGCAAATTCTACCAGGATCTGGAAAAACTGCGCCAAAAGCAAAGGCGTCAAAGACAGGAATTGTCGCGGCAAGATCTGGCGCCTCAGCAGAAGCTGGACCAGCGGCGCGCCATGCTGCTGAAGGATCACAAAGAAATCCAAGAGCTGGAAACTTCCTACCAGTCGAAGCTCTCTCCCGAGGCGAGAACTCGCTGGATGGAACGAAAAGCAACCCGTCAGAAACGATTCGAAAAGCTCAAGGCGGGCTCCCAAAATCCAACCAAGGCCTCGGACAGCGGCAAATCATCCAGGAAAAAAAATCCCTAAATGATTGTTTTGTCACTGCTGCTCTTGGGCTGCGCATCGGATGATTCGATGGCTCTGGCGCAGGCCAAACGAAGCCTCGTCCAAGGGGACACGTTGGGGGCGATCGAGACGATGCACGAATGGTCTTCCACTCATGAGGTTGGCCAAGAATTCATCGATTTTTTGGGGTGGCTCCATCTGCCCGACGAACCATTGGATTCCGTCTCGGTTCCCCAAGAGCTAAGTCGGATCGACAATCCCGATCGGCGCTGGCGAATGCGGGTGGATGGATCCGGGCTGAGTTCGAGCGACCTTTCCTGGGATCTTGGGACGATGTTGCTCAGCCGACTCGGCGAGACCCGAATGTTTGGTGCCCCGATGACAGTGGACATCGGCTTTGCCTCCATGTTCTGGTCGGGGGCCGAAGACAAGCTCGGTTGGGGGATCGACCCCTTGGTCGGCATCGCCCTCTCGGCGGGGACTTGGGATCTGCGGCTGGATGGCTGGAGCGGTGTGTTCGATTCGCAATGGGAGCTGGGAAGCATGGCGGTTGTCTCGAAGGTGACCGTCGACTCCTTTGGATTGCGTCGACGGCTTGGGGGAATCTTGCGCGGTTCGAGATTGGGCACGAGCTTGGTCGGCGGATTTTGTCATTGGGACAAGCTCCAGGGTGATTGGATCTGGGAAGCCAAGGGCGATCTGAGGCTGCGCCACGATCCGGTGGCTTCGATCAATGATTCCCTGGTGATTCGCGGAACCCGATTGCAGGCGATCGCCAGAGGTCTGGTGCTCTACCGTCTGGGCAAATGGGCGATGGGCCCCTCCTTGGACATCGACACCAGAACGTCCTTGGCATCCGATTCTTGGTTGGATGAAAAGGGAGCCCATCGGGAATCGGTTCGCCAAGATGCTTCGTTCACTGCAGCTGCCGTAGTTCGCCTATCGGCGGCCAACGGGCTTTGGGGAGAGGGACGATTGGGGTGGACGGAAGCCTCGATCAATTCCAGCATCGACCAAGATTTTTCCGATCGCAATACGGGAATGGCGACCAACGTAGGACTTGGTTTGAGCTTCTGACTTGCCGTGGAAGCAAAACTCGGTGAGATTGGTGGATGATGATCGAAATTCCAAAGATCTTGCTCGAAACCTTGCGTGACGCGAAAGCAGTTGCGGTTCTCACGGGTGCGGGGATTTCGGCGGAATCGGGCATTCCCACCTTCCGCGATGCCCAGACCGGCCTCTGGGCTCGCTATTCCCCCGAAGATTTGGCCACGCCCCAAGCCTTCCATCGCAACCCCCGGATGGTCTGGGAGTGGTACCAGTGGCGACGGCAATTGGTTTTGGAGGCCACCCCCAACGCGGGCCACCTCGCCTTGGCCGCAATGGCAGATCGATTTGAGAGCTTTCGTCTCATCACCCAAAATGTGGATGGGTTGCACCAGCGAGCGGGCTCCAAGGACGTGTTGGAACTGCATGGGAATTTGTTTCGAAATTTGTGTTTTCGCGAGGGAATCGAACTGGGCCCATCCCTCGATTCTCCCGAGATTCCCCCTCGCTGCCCGCATTGTGGCGGTCCGATCCGGCCCGGGGTCATTTGGTTTGGAGAGAATGTCAGCGAATCCCTCTATGAAGAATCCTTGGAAGCTTGCCGACGCGCCGACGTCTTGTTGGTGATCGGAACTTCCGGCCTGGTCCACCCTGCCGCGGGGCTTCCCGCCAAAGCCAAACAAGCGGGAGCGTTTGTGGTCGAGATCAATCCGGAACCGACACCCTTGAACACCCTCGTGGATCTGAGTTTGCGAGACAAATCCGGATCCGTCCTGGCGTGGATTTTGGAAAACCTTTCGTGAATCCCGATCGTCCCCTCATCGTCTTGCCAGAATCTGACGAGGATCTTTTGGACGAATGCGACGTCCAAACCTTCCGCTCTTCCGGAAGTGGAGGGCAGCATGTGAACAAGACCGAATCGGCGGTACGTCTGCGTCACGAGCCGACGGGGATCGTCGTCCAATGCCAGGACGAAAGAAGCCAGCATGTCAACAAGATCAAGTGCTTGGCCAGACTTCGGGAAAAGGTGGAGATTCTGAATCACCGAGACCCGAATCGGATTCCCACCAAGCCCACGGGCGGTTCCCGCCGACGTGGTCGCATCGCCAAACGCAAACATTCCCAGCGCAAACAGGAACGCTCCGGCCGCAGTTGGCAGGAAGAGTCCTGAACAAATCGCCCGGGTGGTCTGGGAGGACCCGGTCTGCCGATTCGCACAACTTCCACCTCCACCAAAACATCCGCACGTTTCCTGAGAGGTGTTGAAGAAATTGGGTTGTGTTCCTCCGCTCATCCTGAGGAGCCCATGAAATGGGTGTCTCGAAGGGCGAGCGGAGGATTTATTCACAGTCTCTGAAGCAACCAGATTATATTGTGCCACTTCCCACAGCCATCCTTCGGCACTCTGGAGCGAACAATGGGTCTCACGAAAAAAGATCTGAAGTTCTTTGAAGACCTTCTTAACGAGAAGAAGGAGAAGCTCCTACAAGAGCTTGGCAATCTCGAAGCTTCGACAGTGGGCAAAAATCCGCTGGAGCAGTCCGGTGATCTTTCCGGATACGCCTACCATCTGGCCGATCAAGCCGCCGACGCCATGGATCGCGAGCACGCCTTTGCCATGGCCTCCCGAGAGTCGCGCTATTTGCTCTACCTGAACGAGGCCCTGGACCGCATTCAGGAAGGAACTTTTGGCATGTGCAAAAAATGCAAAAAGGTTCCCCACACCAAGAATCCCGATTCGCCCTGGATCACCCGGCAACGATTGGAAGCCGTCCCCACGGCCACGCTCTGCATCTGGCACAAAGCCGAATCCGACGCAACCAAGCAGGTCAAGGACAAGGATTAGCTGTTGTAGGGATCGGGCAGCCCATTGTAGGGATCGGGCATGCCCGATCCCTACAATGAATAAAATCGCCCGATCCCTACAACAGATCCCTACAATGAATAAAATCGCTCGTGTTGCACTGCCCCTTCGGCTTCGCCCTTGTCACCAAATGTGCGTTGCCTGTTTCGCAGTTCCGTAGCAGTCGACCATGCTTTGAAGAGACTCAGGGGATTGCCTGATGCTTGTTCGAATTGCAGCCAACCGAGCCGTGAACTGGTCTAGCCGTTGAGCTTGTGCGGAATTCCCAAGGCGCTTGGTAACCGAATGCCGGAGAGTTCGATAAATTTTGTTACTATTGCTCAATATTGCGGCTGACATTTCCTTTTTCTTGGAGAATACGATGTATACCCCCCCCCCCCCCCCCGATAAAACGAAAGCCAAAATTAATCTGGATGGTGTGTCTGTTGCTCATCGGTTTATTGAGTAATCAGGCAACGGCTGGTGTTCGTTCCTTCGCTGACCAAGTAACCGTCGTGGATTGGAATCGACCTGGTCAAACCGCAAGCTCCAGTGCTGACCCCGAGATCATCAATACCTGCCAATCACCCATCTCCATAGAGCTAAATAAAACCAACTTTACTGCGGGGGTTGCAACCGAGCGTTACACCGGCAGCGATGCGGGCGCATGTATATTAGCCGGATTTCAGGAGCATTTTACCATTTATGGCAAATTTCCATTTACGATAACTTGTGGGAGCGGTTCGAAATTTACAGGGTATGCCGTTCGGGATCTTGGCAACCAAGATGGAGTGGCTTCGCTCGGGGACAATTGCGGTGTTGAGAGGGGTGAAACCTGGCAAACAGCAAGGCCTTCCATCGTTGAGGATCCAAAGAATCCAGGTCACTTCAATATTTCAGGAATCGAATGGCATGGGGAAGATGGAACATCCTATTTGTCGAGATCTTTTGATTTGACTGGTGTTGCTCGCTCCTCTGAAATCATGAATCACACGTTTCCATTGCTTCCCTTTGCAGGTGGAAATCGCGTCCTATCTCGTCCAATTCTTTTTGTTCATGGGCTAGGTGAGTATTACGATACCGCTTGGGGTGTCGAGCCGTATATCAGTTGCACCATTGACGGTGTCTCCGTTGACCCCCAGCAGGCGGCATCGGTAACGGTAGCGGGAAGGATCCGTGGAGTAACCAACGCGAGGTATTACCAAACGACCGTTTCAGGTGGCTTTGGATTCCAGGGGGCTTGCCAAGAAAATGGATTGTCAAAAACATGGAATACACCTTCGTCCAAATTGACCACCTTGGTTTTGGATCCAAGTTTTGGCGACATCGCCCAGCAGACGGCCTGGGAGCTAGTCTGGACAGCTCAGCCACCGGTGTTGCTTGCAACGTCTTATGATGGACAAGATTTGGTCGGGAGTGTGGAAACTTGGATCTTGGAGGCCGATGCCATCCGCAACATGAGCGGAACGGGATGGGATGTTGTCCGAGTGATTCCAGGGACAAGATTAGAATACACCGGCCAAGGAACTTCAAAAATCGGCATTGTACGGGCGGAAATGAAATTTCGAGTCAAATCCTTACCAGGATTTTGGACCCATCAAGCCTTTGTCCCGAATTCAAGAGGAATCGTTGGATTAGTAAATCCCTATGATTCTAGACCATACAAGAGCGCTACTGCGCCAGATATTATTGCCCGCATACAGCGTCTGAAAATGGGAAGCGACATCAATAAAAATGGTCTGTATTTCTTCAATGGTTTCCGAACTCTTTCCAACGGAAAAATCTCACAGCCCCTTCCTTGGTGGAACCTTGCAGGTCCAGTATTTCCGAATCAACCCGGAGAAAGTTGGACGTTGTACCAGGCTTTGGTCCAAACCCTCCAGATGCACTACGGAGATGCATGGAAAACCGATGCATCCCTTCAGATCGATTTGGTTTCCCATAGCCGTGGTGGGATCACCATTCGGGAAATGTTGGCAAACGCTGGCTTGGTAGACCCTGCTGGAAATTCGATGCCGACCGGCTCCGCAAATGCCGCCAACCACATCCGTACGGTGGTGACTAGCAACGCTCCTCACTTTGGTACGTATGCGGCGACCTCCTGGCAGTCCATGCCAGGGGAATTTGAAAATTCCTTGACCAAAGCCGTCAAAGACTCAGCAAAGTTCGACATGACCCTGTTGGACGCGACGGTCGATCAAACCTATCTCGCCTCGGTGCTAGCTGGTTACGTGGATGGCTCCCGGGCTTCGGAGAAGGTTGTGGGTTGGTTTGTAGACCAGCAGCCGGATGGAGGGACAGCCATGATTCTCTCGGCCCCCATTTGGGCACCCATCACCTTGTCGATGGATCTTTATAGTTCGGTCAAGAGGCTTCCAGCTGACATCCGGCTTCGGATGACGGGGAATTGGTTCTGGCCAAAATCTGTATTAGCAACCTGGGAATACCCGTGGGGATCAGAAAAAATTCAACGGAGTCCGGTTGATTTGGATTATGCCTATTCCTTTTACTTTAAGAGCCGTGCGGCAAGTGGACATCTTGCCGTTGATTCATTGGGGATTAAAAATTTGCTGTTGCAATACCCAAAGCTCCCAAATGGGCAAGACCTGGATTTTCAGCCGCTCTACAGCAGCACCAAAGGACTCGGCGACCTGATCCGGAATCTTTTGGCGACCAATCTGTCGGGTATGTGCGATCTCAGTTCCGATCTTCGCAATGCCTCGTGCTATGGGGGATTTGATGGCATGCGGTACCATGGATGGCCGGCGTGGTTGGGGGCGAACGGAGCCAAAGTGGATTTGCCAATCGGGACGTTCTGGGATGATTATACCACGGGTTGGTTTGCTCGTTCCGATGCCTTGGTCCAAACAGAAAGCCAGCAAGCAATAAAAGAAGGCACCACTTGGAGACCAATCCAGCACCCTGGGAAGTTTCACGACCCTCGCGCCTATTCGGTTCGTCAATTTCTGACCGGCGGCAAGTTTCCCGATTCTCTGGTCCCCCATGGCCCATTGGCTTTCCAGTTCGATACCGCGATTTTGAGCCGACGTTTTTCTGGCAACAGCGGTGACATCATTGGGGCTTCTTGGTTGGGCCACGACATTTACTGTGCCTTGGCTCCGGATTGCCGGGAATTGCTGGAAAAAGCCACCGGTCGGGTGGTGCGATTGCCTTGGGATGTCGCAGCCAAACCGGCTGGAGTGGCACCGGGGCAGTGGAATGGCGCACGCTTGCAGCAGACCAGCATCGAGGTGGCCGGTGACCTCAAATACGGACTGATGTCCTCTGATACTGGGCTTACGGGATTCTCGCTTTCGGCAACAGGTTCGTCGAGTCCGGTCCTGCGGGTCTTCTGGTCGCCGGGAGGGGGAGTGGTTCTGGAGCAAGCAGGAACAACCCGGACCTTGATCCCACCTGGGTTCGTTGCCAATCCCCGCATCGAACGGACGGGCAATCTTGTGATCATTCGTGCTGTGAGTTGGTCGGGCAAAGAATACACCTTTCCCATCACAGTGACGGGATTGGGGACAACGGCGACCTTGGGTGTTTTGATTCCCGAAACTTCCGCTCTGCGTCCACTGTTGATGGGGTCGGGAACCGTCGATCCAGAATTTTTGGATCCACGTCCATCCAAGCAAGCCAGAGTCTGGTTCCGCGATGCACGCGGGTCAGAATCCCAATGGACTCGCCCTCGCATCTTGCTAGAAAATACCGGTCGAGTTGCTTTACACGGGGCCGAATTGCGCTACCGGTTCCGGGCCGATCCTCGTCGTCAAGTCATTTTAGAAGCTCTTGATCGCGGCATTTGGCGCATTGAACCCGTTGCGGGGGATGTTTATGATCTGGTCGCTTCCGATCCCAATGCGGTGGTGGCGCCGGGCGCCTTGTGGCCCAGCAAAGACCAAGGGGTGGTTGCGCTGCGTTTTGCCGATTGGACACCTTGGGATGTTTTCAAAGACCCGTCCAACGACCGAAATTACGGCCAACTTCGTCTGAATGAAACAATTCGGGCGTTTGATGGCACGGGCCAGTTGTTGTGGGGCCGCGAAGTGGGGGAGACCGATCCCGATCGACCTGCCATCAAGCAGGTACGCGTGGCCACCCGCGAGGCAGCCGTGAACGAACCCAACATCACCAAACCCGAAATCCAAATTAAAAACGAAGGGAATGTTCCTCTCCAAAACCTGGAAATCCGTTGGCACATCCAATTGCCAATCGGAGCGATTCCTGTGGCCGATGTTTATTACCTGCCAAAATCCACCGTCAGCTTGCTTGGGTTAGGCAATGGGCGCTGGGTCATTCGCGTGTTCCTCAAAGACTGGATCCAGCCTGGACAAACCGTTTCAACGGGATGTTTTGGCGTCCACATGAATCCGTACTTGAATTGGAACCGCTCGCTGAGCCCGTCCAACAATGGGCCCGATGGCCAATGGAACATGAACCCATGGGTTGAAGTCCTTGATCCATCTGGGGAGCGGCTTTGGGGCCAAGCCCGGGACATCGTGGTGCCCCCTCCACCGCCTCCGCCTCTCCCAGGAGACAAAAGTTCGGTGGCCGGTCTTCGGGTCGAAACCTACAACGAATCGCCCAACGAGAAGAATGTCCTCAAGCCACGGGTGAGGGTGACCAATTCAGGAACCACAGGGATCGAAGGCTTCCGATTGGAGTTTCCTGTTGTGCCCGAGCGGAATTTGGTGCCGGTCCTGGATGCCTACTACGTTCCGAACTGCAATACCTCGGTGGAAACGCGTGCCACGGAAACCGTGGAGGTGCTGGATTGCCGGGGCTTAAATCTTCGAGGAGGCACGGTCTGGCCCGATCCTGTTGGCGGGGTATTTGGGATGCATTACCCAGATTGGTCTGCCTGGGATGCGACCAATGATCCTGCATTTGTGGGGATCGGCACCCAGTTCGCGCCAGCAACCGGGGTAAGGGTGTTGCCTTGAGGTTTCTGGCGCTAGGTCTTTCTGTCCTTCTGAATTCCTGCGGGGGGGACAAAGCCACGTTGGTCACACCAGATCCGCATAGTTGGGATGTGGCCAGCGCCGAGGCTCCTGACCAAGGAGAGGGGAATGAATTTTGGTGGCGAGTGACTTCGGCGGGGAACCGACTTTTAGCCATGACCAGCTTGGGCGACATTTGGGTGAGCTCGGCGTTCTCTTCGGGATGGAAAAAGCAAAACTGGACCTTGCCGGGCACTCCATACTCTTGGTATGCCGAAGCCGATTCGGTATGGATCGGCACTGAAAAGCCGGGACGATTGTATGGTTGCCGTGTTTCGAACTGGAACTGTAAGGATCTGCTACTACCGGTGCCTGATAGCGCCAGCCTAGGTCACGTATCTCGTTTCAAGGATAAAATTTGGGCGTTTGCAGATGCTTATCAAGTTCGATGGGTGTTGACTTATGATGCCTCCGGTTGGAACTCATGGGCCGATGGTTTCCCCATCGACGCTCCTTACCGGACCTTGGTGGTGGGAGATACCCTTTGGGCAGCCACCTGGGAGCATGGTTTGTGGTACCGGGTTGGCACAGAGTCGACTTGGAAAAAGCAACCATCTCAGAGAACAACGTGGAACTACCTGCGTTTGGATTCTTCGGAAAATCCGCGAGGGATCTCTTGGCACCATGGTGCTCTTTGGGTGGGAGATTGGTCTGGAGAGGTCACAAAGATGTCTGGTGGACATGCGCCCTACCAGGCAGTCGGAAATTGCCCGGCGGGGGCCTCCTTGCCAAACTGTCGTCACCAACCCAACAATATTTTCTCGCTCCTCTCCTACCATGATCGGTTGTATGTGGGCGGCTTTTTTGGGGCCGCGCCCTTTGTGCTGGATGAACCGACAGGGTTTTGGATCACTACAGAAATTGTCGGGTGGTGCTGGAACGATGGCAATACCTGTGGGGGCAAACGAACTTGGGACATGGTAGGCCTTGGGGACACCTTGTATTCAGCAAGCTCTAGGTTCATCATGAAGCTGCCTCTCGCAAAGGTGCCAACCTTTGATACCTCGATGATGGCCCGGTTTTTCTGGAATCCAGATACATCCAAACGCGACAGTATTTTCCGACGCAACAATCCCATCGGGAGGTGATGATCACCTGCTAGAAACTGCAGGGATCGGGCGATTGTAGGGATCTGTTGTAGGGATCGGGCATGCCCGATCCCTACAACAGATCCCTACAACGTTCTATTTGGGTTCCTGTCCTGCGGGCCAGCTGATGCTCAGGCGAAAACCCGCAGGCATCAAGGCCAGATCCCACGATTCCCCCGCTGTGTTGCTCCAGGTCAACAGCGAGAACTCCGACGGCATCTGCTTCATGGCAAGGATGTCTTGGAGGACTTCATCGGTAAACAACCCATCCATGCGATCCGGATCCCATTCCTGTCCGCCAATCAACCCCATGGCGCTCTGGGTGGACAGGGCGTAGAACTTGCGGAAACTTTCGCGCAAGGCGTCCTTTAAAAGGGTCGCATTCGGCTCGGACGACTGCAAGACCCGATTGGCCTCGACCGAAGCCGTCGGCTCGTTGATCATCCATTCCAGACGAGTGGACTTCTTGGTGGTGAGGGTGATCGTTCCTCGGCCATTGCGGGTCGCCCAGGACCGGATTCCCGGCTTGGCAGGCTGTTCCTTGAGGTTGGCGGTCAACGCCGAAAAAGACTTCCCCCCCCAGAGGGGACGAACTCTTCCCTGTCCGTTGTTGGTCGCCAAGCGACCCAAATCTTGTTGGCCGGAAATCCCCATGTCCAGTTTTGTCTGGGCCCATTCGCGGGACGAAATTCGGATTTGGGGTCCTTGCAAGGTGTTTTGGAGTTGAGCCGCCATCTCGCCTTTGGTCGGCGAGAAGTTGATCACCGTGTTGGGCGATTGAAGGACTTGGTAGGGGGAAACCAACTGGGCGCCTTGTTTCAGCAATTCGAAGTGGACGCCCTTGCCATCCAAAACTTTCCAAAGTTCCTCTTTTTCCCAAGCTTCCTTGCCCGGACGAACCCAACGCTCTTCCATCGAGCGATTGGTGCGAAACAAGACGTGGACTTCGAATTCTTGGCTGGTGAAGGTCGCTTTTCGTTTGACGACCCACACCTGTTCCTTCGTCTCGAAGGGGCCATCCCCCGACCGGAAGGGGGCTCCCCAAATCGCGGCATAATCGGCTGGCGAGTGCCCCATCCCGGAAATCACAGGTTGGGCAGAAATGGACATCCCGGCGAATAGGATGGCGAAGGTGGCCTGTTTCAGCATGGTTCTCCTCGAGTGCCGGTCCAGTGGAGGCGGCGCGTGGCATGAAAAGCAATTCCCGATTCCACATAGGCGGCTTCGCCTAGGAACACAGGGACCATCGGGGGCCCGCGATGGGGGATGGTCGTTTCACGTGAAGGGTCGACAAACAAAGCCATGCCTTCCGCGAAGGGTTGGTAGTCGCGGCCTTGGGCCTCTTGGTGGATCAACGCGCAAGGCTTGCCGTTCACATCCAAAGGATAGGACTCCACCGACAGGGTCTGGTAGAATTCAAAGCGCATCTCCTGCAAGGCCTGGGAGGGGGAGAAATCGTCCGATGCCGAGGCTAGGCGATGAAGTGCTTGGCGCGTTTGGTCGCGGGCCGCAAGCCAAGCCCAGTGGCTGTGGGTGCCATGCGGCACCGGGCCGATTTCCAAGGTGATTTCATGGCTTCCCAACGAGGGCAAAAACACATTGGACTGGGCCGATTCGGGAGTGTGCAAAATCCGAACCCGAGGGTCCGATTCTTGGGCCTTGGCGGCCAAGTACAGCGGCCAGGGATCAAGGCTCGTCAAAATCCAAGTCAAGCCCATGTTGGCGGTGGTGTTGTGCAGATCGATGACCAGGTCCGGACGGTCTGCACCGCCCCCCAAAATCTCGAAGATTTCCAAGGCGCGGCGGCGTTCCCAAACTTCGTGATCCGGTCGGGAGTGAAGCAATTGTGGTCCGAAGCAGCGGTTCAAATCCCGATCCAGGTAGCGGAGATTTCGCTGGATTGCCAAAGGATTTGCCAAGAGACCGATCACCTCGAGGCCGGGAACCTGCCAATCTTGGGGCCTGCCCAGCAGGTCCTCCACCACCCAAACGCCGCCTCTTTCGTTTCCATGGGTTCCCCCAACCACCGCGATCTTGCGAGGACGGCTGGTTTCAGGGCCAAGAATGAAAGAAGGTTCCAAATGATCGTCCACGGTCTCCATCGATGGACCCAAGATAGACTGATACAGGAATCCAGTTCATCTTCGATCGACAAAAAAGATCCCAACGGTCCCAAATCCTAAAAACGAAAAAGGACCGCCGAAGCGATCCTTGAACCCGAACCGGTTGGCGGTTCGGCTAGTAGCGGAACCAGAAATACTTGAGGTCGGCTTTGATCTTCCAGCCATTGTTGGTGGCGATCTCGCCATTGCCGGTGCCGGTGAGCGTGTAGTCGAGGGCCATTTCGGCACTGAAGTCGCCGGCAAGCGTCATGTCGATCCCCGGAGTCAAAACCATTTGGTTTCCTCCCGAGGCTTCCTTGTTGTCGTCGATGAGGTACTCGCCATAACCTTTGTAGGTGAAGGCGAGATAGGGGCGGAACTGCTGCTCCGAGAGCAAATACCCGCCGCGGAAGTACAGGCTCCACGAGTTTTGTTTGTCCAGCTGGCGATTGGTTGCGGGAAGATCGAAGCCAAAGACAAAATTGGTCATGACCTGGTACTTCTTTAGGATGGTGAGATCCAAGAAAGTGCCAAAGTCGATTTGGCCATCGCCATTGCAGTAGGCGCCAGAGCCCAAGGCTTCGCCCACGGGCAACACCAACGCGAAGTAACCGCCAGCACCACCCTCGACGTTGTTGGCGTTGATTTCATAGGCAGACTTCACGCCCATGGTCCAATCGCCAAACCCTGCGGAAGACGTGTCGCCAGAGCCACGGGTGGTCAGCTTATTGCCCGAGGTGTCATTTCCGGTCGCGGGATTGATCCGGCGGGCGTCCCCCGAGGCCAACACATAAGGGATATCGAGAATCGCCTCGGTGCTGGACACAAAGCCATGCCGAATCCGGAGGTTCAGCTGGGTCAGCGAACCGGCATTGGTGTATTTGATGACCTTCGAGCCTGATTGAGATGCAGAGTCGGCACCATAGTATCCAGGCAAACTGGCGTAGCTCGTTCCCAACTGGAACTGAAGCGCCGAGTTGCGGATAGGCAGGTACGGATCCATCGTGGCGGCATCTGTACGGCCCACGGGGCCATGGACAGTGCCATCGGCCCAAACGGTGGTGGTCAAGGAGACACACAGCAGGGCAAAGCGGAAACCCCTCATCGAAAATTCTCCTACGTGGTCGAACGAAGCAAAATTGCGGTTTCCAGAAACGGAAAGGAACAGTTCCCGGACGTTAAGCCAGGAAGCGGTAACAAGTTACCTCCACTCCCCCCAGCTTTGCTCGTTGTTTTTTTGTAGTTGGAGGTGCGCTTGGGTCCACCCCGAGATTCCGATGGACCCAAGCCCCGCAAACGATCCGATGTTCCCCCTCCCCTAGCGCCCATCTGATGGGCTCCACGGGTCAACCAGCTGCTGGCTGAAAGGGGGAAGACCGGTGAATCTCAACCCAGTTCGATTTCCACCTTGGCCACCGTGCCCTTGGGCAAAATGGGCAAGACATTTCCTGCCACCACCACGCCATCGACGGTCGCCTTCACGACGCCCTTGCAAACGCCGTTGGGGTTTTTGACCTCGATTTGGTAGGTGGCGCCGCGGAACTTGCGGGTGGCCTTGAAGCCCGGCCAGCCCTTGGGAATGCACGGGTCGACCTTGAGACCGGCAAAATCCGGCTGGATCCCGAAGATGCCCTGGGAAACCACCACAAAGGTCCAGGCGGCGGTGCCGGTGAGCCAGGAGTTCTTGGCTTCCCCAAAGCACGGAGCGTCCTTGCCCGCGGTCATCTGCGCGTACACGTAGGGTTCCGACCGGTAGGTGTCGATCTGTTCTTCCTTGGTCGAGGGGCAGATCGAGTGGTAGTACTCCATGGCCCGATCGCCTTCGCCCAGCAAGCACCAGCCCAAATGGATCCAGGTGTTGTTGTGCGAGAAAATGCCGGCATTTTCCTTCACTCCGGGCGGGTAACTGGTCACTTCGCCGTACTCGGGGTGATAGGTGCTGTAGGCAGGCTGTTGGAGCACGATGCCGTTTTTGGTGTACAGGTGCTTGTGGACCGATTCCATGGCCAGTCGAGCGCGACCATTGTCGGCACCGGCACCGCCCAGCACGCACCAGCCTTGGCTCTCGATGAAGATCTTGCCTTCTTCATTGGATTTGGAGCCGATCACCTTGCCTTGGAAGTCGTAGGCGCGGGTGTACCACTCGCCATCCCAAGTCACGCTTTCCACGATGTCCATCATGGTTTTGCGGTTGACCGCGATGCGGTCAGCATCCGCTGGGCGTCCCAGGAAGTTGTACAAGCTGGTGAGTTCACGAGCTGCGTACAGGAAAAGACCTGCGATCATCACCGATTCGGCCTTGGAACCACCCACGTCGCCGGCGGTCTGGAACGACTCGTTGGGCTCGGTGGAGTGGCAGTTCAGGTTCAGGCAGTCGTTCCAGTCGGCATGGCCAATCAACGGCAGGCCCTGAGGTCCGCGCATCTTCATGGTGTAGGCGATGGAGGTTTCCAGGTGATGGAGAAGATTTTCCTTTTCTCCATCCGATCCATACTTCTTGTCGGCGTAACCGCAACGCGCGTCCAAAATGGACTTGTCGCCCGATTCCTTGATGTAGGACACGGTCGAAAGCACCAGCCAGAGATGGTCGTCGTAGAAGTCTCCGCCCACTTCCGCATTGCCCTTCTTGGTCAGGGGCTGGTACTGGTGGTAGCAGGTGCCGTCCGACAACTGGGTGGCCGCGATGTCCAAAATGCGCTCGCGGGCGCGGCCGTGGATCATGTGCACGAAGCCAAGCAGATCTTGGTTCGAGTCGCGGAAGCCCATGCCGCGGCCAATTCCGGTTTCATACATGGAGGCCGAACGGCTCATGTTGAAGGTGGCCATGCACTGGTACTGGTTCCAGGTGTTGGCCATGCGGGTGGCGTGGGGATCGGGGCTTTCCACTTGGAAGTTGGAGAGGTTCTCGTCCCAGTACGCTTTGAGGCCGGCAAAGGCGGCTTCGACGGCGCCGGGAGCAGAGTACTTCTCGACAATCGCCTTGCCCACGGTCTTGTTGATCACGTAGGGGGCGTCGAACTTGTCGCCCGTGAAGCCAACCAAGGTGTGGTCCACATAGGCCAAAATGAACGCGAAGGTTTCGGACTGACCAGGTTGCAGATCCAGGCTGATTTCGTGGGAACCGATTGGGTTCCAGCCAAAAGCCTTTGAGTTGGATGCCTTGCCGGAAAACGGGACCTTGGCTTCATGCAAACCTTCGTGGATGCCCACAAAGGCGTCGCGCGAGGTGTCGTAGCCCGAAATATCGCGGGTGCAGGCAAACAGGGTGTAGTGGTTGCGGCGCTCGCGGTATTCGGTCTTGTGGTAGATCGCGTTGCCTTCGACTTCCACTTCGCCAATGCTGTAGGTGCGCTGGTAGTTGGTCATGTCGTTGAGGGCTTCAAAAAAGCAGAATTCCTGGTAGGAATAGAGCTTGGGGCTCTTGGCGACCTTGCCGGTATTTTTGACCGTGACCTGCCACAGTTCCAGATTCTCGCCGGGGGGCACGCACATCTTCTGGGTGATTTCCAAACCGTCTTTTTCGGCGACGAGGGTCGTGTAGCCCAGGCCGTGTCGGCACTCGTACTTGTCCAGTTTGGCTTTGGTGGGCTTCCAGCCGGGGTTCCAGACCGACCCGGCGTCGTTCACGTACAGGTAACGCCCACCCAGATCGTAGGGGACATTGTTGTAGCGGTAGCGGGTCAGGCGCCGGAGCTTGGCGTCCTTCCAAAAGGTGTAGCCACCGGCCGTGTTGGTGCAAAGGCCGAAGAATTCGTCCTGTCCGAGGTAGTTCAACCACGGTAGGGGGGTGTCCGGGCGGGTGATCACATATTCGCGTGCTGCGTCATCAAAACGGCCGTAGGGATTCTGGGACACCAGAGAGCTCCTGTGGGTAGTGTGAAAAAATGCTGGAGTAAGAAGGCAGGGAAAATGCATATGCCAGGGCCAACTTCCCAGCCAGACAAACATTGACCTGCAAATGACCCCTATCCACAACCGGTCCGGCCAGTCTAGCTTTCCTTCAAAGACAACAGCCCTATGAGGTGCTAATGATCCGGAAATCGCCCTTTTTGGTTCTTGGAGCGCTGGCATGTTTGCTGGTGCTCACGAGCTGCAAATTCAAGCGCGGCCCAGACAGTGATTCCGGGGCGCCCACCACCTTGCGCTTTTGGGCTATGCCCAACACCGCCAACCCCAAGGCCGATCTAGAGCAAATCCTGCAACGCTTCAAGACCTTGAACCCGGACATCGACGTCCAGGTCGAGATCTTGGATTGGGGCAACGCGCTGGATCGCATCACCAAAGCCGCCAATTCGGGAATCGGCCCCGATGTGTTCCAAGTCGGAACCACCTACACGGCCTCCATCACCGACTTGGGAGGCCTTTATTCGCTGGATGAAATGGTCCATTCCTTGGGCGGAGACTCGATTTTCGTTCCGGCCGTTCGGACCTACATGAAGCCCATCTACGCCGACAGCATGACGTCGCTGCCGTGGTTTGTCGATGTCCGCCCGGTCTTTTACCGAACCGACGTGTTTGCCAAATTGGGCCTGGATCCGGTCAGTGTTTTTGCGAACTGGGACTCCTACCGAGAAGGGTTGCGCAAGATCAAAGAGGCTCGCTTGTCCATCGATGGCCAGAAAATGGAAGCCTTGGGCTTGGCGGGCAAGAACGACTGGAATTTGGTCCACAATTTCTACCCCTGGATCGTCGGCAATGGCGGCGGCCTCATCAGTGCCTATGGCGACAGTGTTTTGCTGGATGACGAGAAGTCCATCGGCGGCGTTCTGACCTTCTTGAAATTGATCCGCGACGGCTTGAGTCCCCGTTCGTACCTGGAAAAAAGCACCGCCCAGGTTTCGGCGGAATTCGACCAAGGCCGGATCGCCATCTGGCAAGAAACGACCTCCAAGCTCGTCTATCTCGAACGGCCTTCCGAGGCAGGCGGCGTGGGCTCCAGTACGGCCGCCAAAAACTTCGCGACAGCCCTGCCGCCGGCGGGACCAGCGGGCCGGAAAATCTTTATCGGCGGCTCCAACCTCGCCATCCTCAAGTCTTCCCAAAACATCGACGCGGCGAAAAAATTGATCGCGTTTTTGACCACCGACACGGTGGCCGTGCTGGACTTCTGCAAGGTTTCGGGCATGGCTCCGGCGCTCATCAAGGTGTACCAGTCCGATTACTTCCAGGGAAACCCCAACCGCCGCCTTTTCAAGGAGCTGGCGATGGCGGGCAAGGCCTACCCCGCAGTTCCTTATTGGGGCGCGTTGGAAACGTCCATCCTCAACACAAAATTTGGCAACATTCTCGACATCGCAGGCGATGTCGAGGCTCCCTATAGCGAGGCCGCCGTTCGCAAGGAAATGAAGGACGCCGCCAAACAGGCGCGCGAGTTGATCGAAACCCAAATCAACTCTCGTCCCAAGTACTTGCAAAAGCTCCAACTCCTTCACCAGCAGAACAAATGACGCGGTTTTGCACGGGGTTGCCGGAGCCCAGAAAATCACGCGCGGAGGGGAGGAGTCGCTTTCCAACCTGGTCATCAGGGGGGCGTTCAGACTTGCCCTGGAGCGCCTCCGCGTTCTCAAATTTCCGGTCGTTCATTGCGGGAAAGTGGACAAAATTCTTACACTTGGTCTTTGATGGTCAGATCATGTCGGAGTTCCAGATCCGCCAAAACAACAAAAATTGCCGCCAAGAAGATTCTCCCATTGCAACACTGCAGACAGAATTCTTACTCTTCCATGACAATGGTCAGATCGTGTCTGACTGGTGGCATGGGCGTCAAAAAGAATGTGAACTTTTAGTGACCTCCCTGCGACAAAGTCCTGACAGTTTTTATCAGAGCTTGCTCGCGTTCACG
>CAIKAA010000405.1 GCA_903825275.1 uncultured Fibrobacterota bacterium
ATGCTCTGGGAAAGGAGGATCCCCTCCAAATGGGCGATCGGAGGAATGCAGGATGAACGAACCATTAACTTCTAGCCTTTCCAAGCTTGATGATGCCGATCTTTGGCACTTGCAGTTGTATGTGGCTGGCAAGACCCCGAAAAGTTTGGCGGCCTTCAAAAACCTTACACAACTCTGCGAAGATCGGTTGGAGAAAAGGTGCAAGATTGAGGTGATCGACCTTTTGAAACATCCTGAGCTCGCTGCCCAAAACCAAATTTTGGCCATTCCCACTTTGGTCCGCCTGCTTCCCGAACCCATCCGCAAAGTCATCGGAGACCTTTCCAACACCGAGAAAGTGCTCTTTGGGTTGGACATCCATGGCACCCAAGACCACTCACCTCGAAAGGAAATCCCTAGCGAATTGGATGACAAGTTCCATGAGCAGGGCCCATGAGGTTTGGGGAAGCTGAGTTCAAACTTTTGCAAGCCGAACTCGACCAAACTCGAACGCGATTGGCTGAAGTCGAAGAGTCTTTGTCGGCCTTCCGCAATGGCGAAGTGGATGCCTTGGTCGTGTCCGGACCCAATGGCGATCAAATATTCACGCTCACCAATGCCTTGGACCCACACCGATGCATGATCGAGGAGATGAGCGAAGGCACTTTGACGGTCACCGATCGCGGACTCATTGTTTATGCCAACCATGCCTTCGCGCGCCTTGTCCAAAAACCTCTCGAAGGCGTCATTGGGACGGAACTGCTTCAACTGGCCCCCTCCGACCAACAGGCGAGGCTTGAGGAATTGCTCCGCCAAGCCGCTCAGGAGGGGGTCAGTCACGGAGAGGTGACGTTATGTTCTGAATTGGGAGGGCGAATTCCATTTCGCTTGGGTTTGACCCGGTTGACGCTCCTCAACGAATCGGTATTGTGCGTGGTGGCAACCGACCTTACCGAGCAAAAACGGGTCGAAGAAGAACAGCGTCTTTTTCAAAACCGCTTGTTTTACGTCCAGAAAATGGAATCGCTCGGGACCTTGACTGCTGGAATGGCCCACAATTTCAACAACATGCTGGCGGCGATTTTGGGCACAGCATCCCTCCATGAACTTCATGCCGCCGACCCCACCGACCGCGAGGCCTTCCGTGTGATCATCCAGGCTTGCAAGCGCGGAAGGGAGTTGGTCAAATCGCTCTCCCAATTCACCCTCCCGACTCTCTCGTCGCTGGCCCCAGTAGAGGTGCACGACCTCTTGGGCGAGGTGGAAGCCCTATTGGCGAAAAACGGTTGCGCCAAGGCAAAAATTGTCCACGATTTTCACCCCATGCCCTTGTGGGTCAACGGGGATGCAGGAGCCTTGATCCAAGTCTTCCAAAACCTTTGCCTCAACTCACTGGATGCCATATCCGATCACGGAACCATCACCCTCAAAACGTGCGCACCCAACCACGACTGGGTTCACCTTTTCATCGCAGACAATGGAGAAGGCATGACTCCCGATATTTTGGCCAAGGCTACCGAGCCGTTTTTCACCACCAAGCCAGTCGGCAAAGGGACTGGCTTGGGATTGAGCATGGCCCACGGCCTGATCAAAGCCCTCGGCGGAACCCTTGGCATCACCAGCCATCCAGGCCAAGGCACCTGCGTGGAAGTGCGCCTCCCCCCCCTCCCCCGCCACCAGCAGCCACCCGAGGCCCAACCCGAGCCACTGGTAAGCCCTCTCGACCCGATGAATATTTTGGTGGTCGACGATGACCGGCAGATCCAGTTGATCATGGAGCGGATGCTTACGAGCCACGGCCATCGAGTCACGGTGGTTTCCAGTGGGGAAGAGGCTCTGGACTGCCTTCGCAAAGGGATGGTCCCCGAACTCGTACTTCTGGATCAAAACATGCCAGGAATGAACGGGATCCAAACCATGTTGGAAATCCGTTTTCTGCACCGCCAATTGCCCATTCTCATCTGCTCGGGCCAACCCGATATCGAAAATTGGAGCTGCTTCAAGCTTCCCTTCGTGGCGGTGATCGCCAAGCCATTCGATTTGGGGGAATTGCGAGAACAAATGGCTCGTATCCAAAAGGGTTAGGTCAACCGACTCGCGAGGCGGCCGCACGAAACAAACGGTCGCGAACGGCCAAGCCCAGCCCCACGGGAGAGGGAAGCAATGCCAGAATCTGTCTGCTTTCGGGATTGTCCAAGCGGCGCAGGGTGGCAAACAACGACACCGCCATGGCGGCGCCTTCACCCATCGCGAATCCATCGAAACAGGGGACGTCTTTTAGGGGATTTGTCGATAGGAGCACGCATCGCCCCTTCAAGACGATGGCCCGCTCCCGCAGAGAATGAACTTCCTCAAATACCTCCACGGGGATTTTGGGGGCGTAATGGCTTTCCATCATTCCGGGAGCTTCGGTGCGAACCGGCGGGGCGAATCCAGCGTATTCCAAGGATTCTCCCAATTCGGTTTCCAAAATTTCGCGCGCCAATCCTCCCGGGCGCAAGAGGCGCGGACGCGGGGTGCTCAGATCGACGATGGTCGACTCCACTCCCACCTCGCACGGGCCGCCGTCCAAAATCAGGTCGACCCGGTCCCCGAGACCCGTTCTCACATGGTCCGAAGTGGTGGGGGAGATGTACCCAAACGGGTTGGCGCTGGGAGCCGCGATGGGAAGGCCAACGCGGCGCAAAAGATCCAGGGCCATCGGTTGCGCCGGAACCCGAACGCCCACGGTGTCCAGTCCTGCGGTCACCAAATCGGGGATACGAGGTTGACCGTTGCGCCATAGCCGGGGGAGCACCAGGGTCAGTGGACCTGGCCAGAATCGATGGGCCAATTTCAGTGCCCTGGGATCGAAAACAGCCCATTCGCAGGCTTGTTCCAAATGGGGGAAATGCACGATCAGGGGATCGAAGCTGGGGCGATTCTTGGCTTGGAAAATGCGTGCGACCGCTTCGGGCCAATCGGCCCGGGCACCTAGACCATATACAGTTTCGGTGGGGAAAGCCACCAACCGTCCCGTCCGTAAATATTCGGATGCCTGCTCCAATAATTCCATGAAGAGAGGTAAATCTATACCTTCGCGACAAGCTTTTGGTTAGATACTTTTCTTGCACAGAGATCTTATTGTGAATTCGAATCTTACCCAAACGCGACAAAAATCGGCTTCATTCGATCTCATCGAGACGGGTGAGGTCTGTCCTGTGACTGGTCTAAAATTTCGGTCCCATCCGGATTGGACTCTGAACAAGCCGAAATTCGGTTGGCGCAAGGAATTGTTCTCCAACCAAATCGTTGTCGACCGGGTCTGGGGCAATTTTGGCTCTGAAGAGGTACGGTCCTGTTTGGCTTGGTTTGATCACATCTTGGAGCGACTACCCGGCCCAGTGGTTCTGGTCCAGGATTTCTCGGGATTGGTTGCCTGCGACCACCGAGCGAGACGCACCTACGAGCAAGGACTGATCGAGCGTTCCGACCGAATCCGCGGAGTCGTGTTCGTCGGCGTGCGCCCCATGTTCCGGCTTTATCTGCGCTTGGGACTTCGCCTGAGGCCCATGCCTTTTCCCATGCATCTGGCCACCTCCTGGCAAGACGTGATTGTCGCTTCGGCTTCGATTTTGGAAGGCCAAGACCAAAACACGTTGGGAATGATTCGCAAGCTCAAAAAATTTCGCCGAAAATTGGCGCTGCCCAAATTTTTACTTCGCGGATACGCGGATGAATTGCGCAATCTGGTTTCGGACATGCCCTGGGATTCCTCGGCCCGCGCCCAAAACCCGCTGCCAGCCAAGCACCCCTTTCACGAGGTCGTGGAAGCCTGGGTGGCGGTCAAGCGCGACATGGACTGGCTGGATAAATTGCGCCAAGAACGGGAGCGCGATCTTCATTCAACCGCCAAAACTTTGGCCGAATCCGAAGGCCGCTACCGGGCCGTCTTCGACGCCTCGGGAACCGCCTTGATTCTTTACGGCGCCGATCGCCGCATCCGCATGGTGAACCGGGCGACCGAACGGATGTCGAAAATGCCGCGCCATGAAATGGAGGAGCGATTCGAATGGACACATTTTGTCCATCCCGAAGACACTCCTTTGTTGATCGCGCGGCACAACGCCCGCCAAATCGATCCCAATACGGACCTCGGGCGCCTTGAATGCCGATTGGTCGATTCGACGGGCGAACTGCATTGGGTCTACGTCACCGTGGAATCCATTCCCCATACCGATCTTCGGGTCGCCTCCTTGGAAGACCGCACCGAATTCCGCTTCGCGCACTTGGCGCTCGAGGAAAGCGAGCGTCGGTTCCGCCAAATTGTGGAAGTTTCGCAGGACGGAATTTGGACTTCCGACCTGACCGGTCGCACCACCTGGGCCAACGACTGCATGTCCGAGCTTTTGGGTTGCGACTCCACGGCGCTCAAACAGGTATCGTTCTTGGAACTAATGCCCACCGAGCCCGATCAGCGATTGGAAATCCTTCATTCCCTTTTGGATGGTCGATCGGTGGTCTTCGAGGGGCGACTTCCGCGATTGGACGACAAACCAGCTTGGGCGATCGTGTCGGTCAGCCCCATTCGCAATGCCAACGGGACGATCACCGGTTTTTTTGCCATGTGCACCGACATCACCCGGCGCCACGAGGCCGAAAATGCCTTGCGTGACCTCAACCGAGATCTTGAGGATCGAGTGCGCGAGCGAACCTCGGAGTTGGAAAACGCCAATGCCGAATTGGCCCGGGCGCTTCGGGCACGGGAAGATTTTTTGGCCTCGATGAGCCATGAATTGCGCACGCCTTTGGCTGCCGTCCTGGGAGCGATCGAAACCCTTCGCGAGGTGCGTTCTCCGGAACGCAAGGGGTACCTGATCGATCTGGCCGAACGAAATGGCAACCAATTGCTCACCCTGATCGAGGACGTTCTGGATTTCGCGCGCGGGCGGGCGGGTCGGCTTTCCGTGGCTCCCCAACCGATCGATCCGATCGAGGCCGTTCACGGCGCCCAGCAGACCATGGAGCTTCAAGCGATTCGGTCCCATGTGGTGATGAAGATCAAGATCCCGACGCCACTTCCCTTCGTACAGGCCGATCCAGTCCGGCTTCGACAGATTTTGACCAATTACATCAACAACGCGCTGCGTCACGCGGTGGACGGCGGAGAGATCGAACTCTCGGCCTTGCTGCAACCCCATGGGATTCGATTCGAAGTTCGCGATCGCGGCAAAGGCGTTCCCGTTTTTGAGCAACCCAAGTTGTTCCAGCCCTTTGAGCAATTGGCCCCAAGCGGTCGCCGCGGAGGCGCCGGCTTGGGTTTGGCGCTTTGTCGCCAGTTGGCCCACGCGATGGGAGGGGAAGTCGGGTACGAAGCTCGAAGTGGTGGCGGTTCGATCTTTTGGTTAGGCCTTCCTCACGCGACCCCCCTGGACACGCACTCTACCTTGTTGGAACCCCCGTTCCTTCTGACACCAGAGTTGCCCCAAGACGTTCCCCCGGGGCGGGTTTTGGTGGTGGAAGACGAAAAAGATTTGCGCGAAATTCTTTCCGAGCACCTGGAATATCGGGGTTGGGATGTTTTGGTCGCGGAAAACGGCCCCAGCGCGCTCTCCCTTTTTGAAGCCACTGGTGCCGATGTCGCGGTGGTGGATCTGGGGCTTCCTGGAATGGGTGGGCTCGAACTGATCGGCAAGCTGCGCTCCCTTCGGGGAGGCGAGTTTTTGGGCGTCGTCGCCCTGACCGGCCAGGTTTTTCCCGAGGATGCCGAGCGATGCCGCTTGGCGGGAGCCGACCGGTTTATGACCAAACCGACCTCGCTGCACAAAACCGAATCGGTCCTGCGAGAACTTTTGGTCCAGGTGCGCGAGTCGTGCCCTTTGAAGGAAACGGTGCGATAGACACTCGGGAAAGTATCTTGTCCCTCGATGCCACGTCTTCTGCGCCTGTGCCACTCCATTCTCCTGGCTACCTCCACGGGTTTCTCTTTGGAAACGGTCAGTTACGTCAACGATGCCGCGGCCTTGCCGGTGGGTGCCCGCACCGCCGGTTTGGCGGGAGTCACTTTGGGAATTTCCGGTGACCCTTCCCATCTGGCCCTTTCGCCAGCCGGGCTCGCCGACATCACCCGTCCCGAGGTGGTGCTCCATCACGCCAGCCTCTACGAAGACCTCAACCTAGCCCAAGACGAGGTCTATGTGGCCGCGCCGCTCTCTTTTGGCACCTTGGGGATCGGGCTCTCGCGCGTGGGGGCCGACGGTATTTTGCGATCCGACCGCGGGAGTTCGCCAAATTTTGCCAATCCCGCCACCTTTTCGGCCACCGATTGGATCGGAAGCGTGGCCTTTGCCAAAACTTGGTTCAATCATCGGCTCCGGGCCGGAGCCGCCTTGCGGGTTTTGGGGCGCGACATCGATGACTACATCGGTGGGGGAGCCCAACTCGATGCTTCGGCCGTATGGCTGCAGGACGGATTCCGCGCCGGCCTTCGCTTGGATCGCGGCCTGGGTGGATTGGCGGTGTGGAAAAGCGGTCGGTCCGAATACGCCCCACCAGATCTGATTTTGGGCGTCGGGGTCGAGCGTCGGCTTCCCTACTTTTACGGGATCGGCGCCCTTGCCTGGGAAACCGCCGGTCTATTTGGGGAACAATCCGCCAGCTCCTTTTCGGAAAACGACGCCCGCCCCTGGATAGATCCCTGGTTGGCCTTGCGCTCGTCCAAATTGGCGACTGAATTTCGGTTTGATATGGGATTGGTGCTGCGCGCGGGATGTGAAATCCAATCCCTGACGCGGATGCTCGATTTTCTCCAAGGCCAAGACCAGGAAGGGCAGTTTGGCGAGTCCAAGGGTTCGGTCTCGGTGGGAGCCGGTTACTTGTGGGCAGGAAAGGTCCGGGTGGATTACGCCTTGGTCGCCCATCCCGATTTGGGGAACTCCCAGCGCATTTCTTTCGGAATCGTTTTTGGAAGCAAGCCCCCCAAGCCCGCTACGGAAACCGAATCCTCCCCCTCCAAGTATTTGAATCAGGAAGACACGACCTCCCTGGATTCGAACCCCTTCAACGATTCCCTAACCCCAACCGATACCGTGCCCGCGAAGCCAGTGACTTCCGATTCGACCTCGGTCAAGGCGCCCCTTTTGGCACCTCCCACGCAGGTAGCCACTCCTCCTATCCCCACCAAAGCTCCCTCCCTGCCGGATTCGACTCCTGGGAAAGTTCCGCCCAAGCCTTCCTCGCCGAGCGACGAATGGGATGCTCCTGAACAGCAAGCTCCTTGACTACGTTTACAAGCCACAACTGACGAAAGGGAGCCGTAGATGATCGCCGCCAAGGACACTGTTGTCCATATTTCCTATGTCCTTCGCGACGCCAAGGGAGAGATTTTGGACGAATCCTCTGTGGAAGATTCCTTCGAATATCTCCAAGGTCACCAAAACGTGGTTCCCGGCTTGGAGAAAGCCGTCGAAGGCCGGACCGTTGGCGACAAGATCAAGGTTTCCCTGACTCCCGACGAGGGGTACGGCGACTATGACCCCGCCTTGTTGCGCAAGGTCCCCAAGTCCGTATTTCCGGCCAAGATGCGCAATCCCAAAAAGGGAGAAATGCTCCAAATCCAAGAAGACGGGGTTTGGCGCGTCTGGACCGTCGAGGGAACCGAGGGGGACAACATCGTCCTCAATGGCAACCATGAGCTTGCCGGACAAGATCTGCATTTCGAACTAGAGATCCATGGGATCCGTGTCGCCTCCAAAGAGGAAATCGAACACGGTCACGCCCATTCTCCCGGCCACCACCACCACTGAGAATCCAAATCGGAGTTCCCATGCGCCGTTTGCTCTTGCTGCCCCTGATTGCTCTTGTTTCTTGCAAAAATGTGCCGGAATCGGTCCAGCACGCCCAAGCCTTCTACGCCAAGGTGGACTCCTCCAAATTCGACGAAGTCTATGACAAGCTGGTCGATGAGGA
>CAIKAA010000406.1 GCA_903825275.1 uncultured Fibrobacterota bacterium
CAAAACCCAAGCAAAACAATTCCTGTCATGATCAATTTTGTGATCACGTACCCTGTCTCGGACCAATTCCAGTAAACGTGCTGTTTGATTTTCCACCAAATCCATCCCGAATAGATCCAGCCGAGCATCATCCCCGACAATCCGGACAATATTTGCCACCGCAATTCATTCATAATTTCCTCCTTGATTGTTTTCGAACCGCATGATTCTGGCTCATAATCCAACGTCGAGCGCTCCAACATCCCATTCCCAGGCCGATGGCCACCAGAAAAATCGACCCGCGAAAATCACCCATCCCTCTCCTGTGGTCCACCCAGGTTCCCAGGCCCGCCCCCAATAGAGCGGGAGCCGACACCAACCAGACCAGGCCCATCCAGGCCAAACCATAAGGAATTCCCCGGATTCCACCCAGATCCGATGTTTCTCCTAATTCTTCCGATTCGATAGCCTCGACATTTTTTGGCATATTTTTGGGCGAGGTGTTTGTGGGATCATCCTCCATTTGGCCCCTCGCCGACCTCTAAGGACCGGGATGGATTCCCCGGCTTCTTCGCGATTTTTGGGTTCCAAATCCAGTCCCGAATTTCTGGCAAATCCTCGCCGTGGGTTCGGATGTACCGCTTGTGCTCGATCAATTTCTCCTTCAAAAGCTGCTTGATGTATCTGCCTTGGGCTCCCGTTTTCGGCAATCGATCGATCGCGTCCATCGCCAAGTGGAACCGGTCCAATTCATTCAGGACGGTCATGTCGAAAGGTGTTGTGATGGTCCCCTCTTCCTTGTAACCGCGAACATGGATGTTATGGTGGTTGGTGCGCCGGTAGGTGAGCCGGTGGATCAGCCACGGATACGCGTGGAACGCGAAGATGACTGGCTTGTCCACGGTAAACAATTCGTCAAAATCCGGGTCGCTCAACCCATGAGGGTGTTCGGACTGGGGCTGCAACCGCATCAAATCGACCACATTCACCACCCGGATCTTCAAACTCGGCAGATGCTCGCGCAAAATCGAGACAGCGGCCAGAGCCTCCAGGGTGGGAACATCCCCACAACAAGCAAAGACGACATCGGGATCTTCTTTTTGGTCATTGCTGGCCCACTGCCAAATCCCAATTCCCTTGGTGCAATGGGTGATGGCATCTTCCATGGTCAACCACTGGGGCGAAGGATGCTTGCCGGCCACCACCACATTGACGTAATGACGGCTGCGCAAGCAATGGTCCATCACCGACAAGAGGCAATTGGCGTCCGGCGGCAAGTACACCCGCACGACTTCGGCCTTTTTGTTCACCACATGATCGATGAAACCTGGATCTTGGTGGGTGAACCCGTTGTGGTCCTGGCGCCAGACATGGGAGGCCAATAGGTAATTGAGAGAACTGATCTTGGGGCGCCAAGGAAGATTGGCCGAGACCTTCAACCATTTGGCATGTTGGTTGAACATCGAATCCACGATGTGGATGAACGCCTCGTAGCAGTTGAACAACCCATGTCGTCCCGTGAGGAGGTACCCTTCGAGCCAACCCTCGCACTGGTGTTCACTGAGCATTTCCATCACCCGTCCGGTGGGCGCCAAAAATTCGTCTTGGGCCATCGTCTGCGCGCTCCACTGCCGACTGGTGACTTCGAACACGGATTCCAAACCGTTCGACAGGGTTTCGTCGGGACCAAAAATCCGGAAATTTTTCTGGATCAGGTTCTGCCGGACCACGTCGCGAAGAAAGGGCCCGAGCACACGGGTGTCCCCCTTTCCCAAAGATCCAGGATTGGGGACGGAAGTTGCGTAATCGCGAAAGTCCGGCATGCTCAAGTCC
>CAIKAA010000407.1 GCA_903825275.1 uncultured Fibrobacterota bacterium
CCGATCTTGCCCCCAAACAAACGCCGAGCACCGGACGATCCTCTGACAAAATCTGGTCGAGGTACGCCTTTTCGGCGGGCAGCCATTCGAAATTCGCGTCTTCATAGACGTTCATGGGGCCGCCCATGACCACCAACAAATCCCATTCGCGAGGATCGGGAGGCGATTCGCCGCGATCCCAATGGGTGTGCGAGGCCGTCCAGGAACGTTCAAACACCAGGTCGTCGAAAGTGCCAATGCCCTCGATGGGGGCGTGCTCGAAGAAATGAATCCGCATCCGTGAAAGGTAGGAGGTTTGCCGGGGTACGGGGTAGGGGAATCCTCTGTGGTGGGGCGGTGGGGCATGGGTTTCTCCCTGACAACCCGCTTTGGCCAATTCCTTCCAGGACCTTTGGCGGTTCGGGCGTGACGGTTTGAGTTATCGGGAGGATTTGTTCCAATGCCCTTTGGTTCCCCCGGTCTTGCAAGGGGAAGAGGGGGAAATTCTGTGAGAAATGAGTCTTCGTGAGCTTGGCATGAACTGTGCTTTTGATAAGGATCGTTCCCAGGAACGAACTGCCCGGTGGGCAGAGAACCTGGTCAAATTTTCACAACGGAGAATCCTCATGAAGTCGTTCAAAATCGTCGCCATCGCCACTCTCGCCGCTTTCGGTCTCGCCGCTGCCCAAGCTCCTGCCGCGGATTCGGGCAAGACCACCAAGACCGAGAAAAAGGCCAAGAAGCATGCCAAGAAGCATGTCAAGAAGGCCAAGAAGACCGAAGCCGCCAAGTAATTTTCCAACTCCCTAAGGTTTTGGAAAACGAGCTCCCTGGAGGATCAAACCTCTGGGGAGTTTTTGTTTATGGGCTAAATCGGACCATGATTCCAGGGCGGTTTCGACGAACCTGGCTCAGGAACTGCCTAGCTTCTTCCCCAAGCTGGGTTCCCGGATATTTGACTTGAAAGCTCGAGAGGATCTCTAGGCATTCTTTTGGAGCGTTTTCGGCCAAGAGCAGCTTGGCGACCTGGAAGGCGATCGAGTCGCGGGCAGAATTTGGCATCTGCTGTGCCATCACATCGTGAGTCTTATAGGGCACGCCCGCGAGGCGGACCAGGGCCGAGGCATAAAGCCGGATTACCTGGTCGCGGGAGCCCGGCGAGGGGCCTGGAGGGGTCTCCAGATAAGTGGACAGAAAGGGGATCGCCTCAAGAGGTCGATGCTGGTTCAGTTCGATGTTGGCCAGCAGAAAGGAGGCAGGGGCCACCAGATCGGGGTCGTGCCTAGCGGCAAGGAGAAGGGGAATCGCGGAATCTGGACTGGTGGGGGCTAAAATTTGTCCATACAACATTGAAACCGGGCCGATCCAAGGCGTTGCGGAATCTCGGGCGGGAATCTTGCGCAACTGAGCCATCGCCAGATCGTAGCGGCCATCCCGATAGTCGAGAACCGCAAGCAAGAAATGGGTCATGGTGGACGGATTTTGGGACCCTTTGCGGCCAAGGTAACCTTTGATTTTGGCTCGCAACTGGTTGGAAGAGGAAGCCTCGAAGGAGGGGCGAGGAAGCTTTCTGGCCATCAAGTCGTCATTCCAAACCGAAGCAAATTCGAATTCCACCAACCGATCAAAGGTTGAGGCTGCCGTGGTGGAATCATTGGGGAATGAGTCTGAAGTCTGGCGAAGCAACTCCAGGTCTTGCCAAGCCTTGTAGGTGGCAGGATTGCATCGTCCGACATGGACACCTACCGAGTCTTGCTGAAATTTTGCGGCGGTACGGAGGTCGCGCAGTCTGGCTCGCAACGGTTCGAGCGAATCCAAGCAGGTGTGGGTCGAAAGGGAATCTGGGAGGTTCAGGCAATGGTTCCGGTTTGCTTTTCCCTGTGACAGAACCTGCTGGATCGTGTCGCGGATCTTGGCGAGGGAATGTTGGTGAGAAACCATCGCCTCGCAGTGAGGAATCCCGATTCGCGCGGGCGGGATCAGTTTTCCCAACCGGGTGTCGATCCAATCGACACCCGGATTCGAGGGGGCGATTGGTGGGGATGCTGCGAACGCAGCCGTCGAGAAGCTTCCCAAAACCAGCCACGACAAAACCACCCAAGTCCTACGGATAGGACGGATCGAGGCTTGGATGGGTTTGGGACTTGGATGGATGGAAATGCCTCGCTTCGTCGCTGGATTTTTGCACAGGTCGGATGGGTTACGAAGTTCTATTCCGAAGATACCATCGAAGGCTGGTAGGGGTATCCCGAGTTCCAGGGAATCCCCCAAAGAAGTGTTCCCAACAGCGGAACACTTCCCCCAAAAAGAATCCAATCTGCTGGCTTTCGAGTACGGATCAATCTTGGTCTAGCGAAGCGATGGGCGGCTAGGCGAGGTGGATGAGTTGTTCAATGAAACAAGCTTTGAAGGCTTCCTTTGAGGGTTTGGTAGGGAAGGCTTGCCTGGAAGGACTTTTCACTGGTCCAAAATCCGAAAAAGTTGGGGATCCACGCGGTTCCCTCCACCCGGATGCTGTCGGGTGGTGACATGGCCAAAAGAAGGGCCTGGGACATCAGTTGGTTGTTGGCCAAAGCGAGGCGAAATTCCACCAGCTCGGTTTTCCCTTCTGGAATCTGTTGCATGGTGCCGTGGCTGAAGTGCGCCAAAGGCCTGGAGGTTGAGGCGGTCGCAACAAACGAGTCCAGGACCACTGGGGTTGGTCCTGGGTTGTGAAGGTCAAACCCAACCGAAACGATCATGGAGTCTCCTTCCTTGGTGACGATCCGGGTCGATCGAGGCGTGAATTGGCAGTGTCGCAGCGCGACGCGTTGGGCGCGGGAGGCGCAACCGGTCAGAAGGGCAAGGAGAAGGAGAAGGAAGGGGAGAGTTCGGTTCATAGGTTTGGGAAATATGAATTCGACACCTCGCAGATGTTAGAGAAAAAAAGGCGTTGCTCGCCCTTCAATGCCAAACGAATCTCCTTTTTCCACGGGGCCGAAAGGGAAGCTATTCTAAACCGAAGCTTTCGCACCCCTCGGATAGAACTGCCAATCGCTTCATCAAGTCCCTAACGCGATTCCATTCGCCCAAAGGGTTTGGAGTCGCAGGGGCGTTTCCAGGGTCGTATTGGGCAACAAGGCCCTGATCGCGTACCTTTCGTTGGATGTGTCGCGGCGAATGGGCGCGCCCATCGACATGCCCCGCAAGGAAAGGCTGAACACGATGGGAGTGGTTGCGGATTGTCCACGATGCACCACGATGGCCGTTTCTTCGTTGGCGAGTTGGACATAGCATCCGGGAGGAAAAGCCCCTACTGATTTGATCAGGGCTTTGATCAGATTCGGGTTGCATTTGTTGCCCGCAGTGCTTCGCAACAGGTCGGCCATGGTGGCGTTGGCGAGTTCCTTTTGACCCCAAGACCGGACCGAGATCCGCGCCGAAAACATGTCGACCATTTGTAGAATTTGGGCGAGTTGGGGGATTTTGTCGCCCGCCAATCGGTCGGGATATCCGGAGCCATCCCATTGTTCATGGTGATGCAGAACGCAATCCAGCCAAACTGGATCGCTGACGCCGGAAGTTGCCAACATCTCGGCGCCGACCTGGGGATGCATGGAAATCATTCCCCGCTCGTCGTCCGTGAGCCCTCCAGAACGGGCGTTCAAAATGTCTTGGTATTCCAAAAAGCCAAGATTCATCGTCAAGGCCGCGCAAACCAGAGAAACCATGTTGTGATGGGGGATCGAAAACTCCTTGGCAATCATCACCGCCAAGATGGCCGAGTGGATCTGATGCCGGATCGCGTAGCTCGTCCCGACATTGAGGAAGATCGTAGCGATGGAAGAATCGGGATCACGGTTCACTGCATTGATCAAGCTGGTCGCGATCGATCGCAGGGACCCCACGAAATTGGCGACTTCGAAGGCGTTGAAGCTCACTGTCTTCAAGTCTTCACAACGAGCCTCCATCGATTCGAAGGGACTGGCGTCGGATTTTTTCGCATACAGATGGCTCAACGGCGCAGGGGCTTGTTCTGGTTGGCATTCAGCCTCTCGGGCCAGCAAAGATTCGATCATCGACTCCGACTCGATGATGGTTCCTTGACTCAAAAGGAGCGTCCCATCCGAATCGAAAATATCCTTTCGAATCGGTAGACCCACTTGCAAATCGTTTCTCGTGACCAGCAACTTCATGAGGAATATTGTCCTATCAATCCAGTTCCCGTCGCTCCAAAAGACGCAATTCGGGACCATTGAAACCGAGATGAAAACCTGTTAGATCATATCACCATTTGGAAGCAAAGGGCAACAATCCTAGATCGATTTTGCCGCATCACCGCCCCCCCAAACAGATCGAAATCGGAACGAATTGGTAGCTAGGACTCCTTCTAGATCGGAAAGACTTGGAGTGGGGCAACTTCGGAATCACGCCAAGCCAATCCCCCAAAGGGGTTGGAGTCTGAGGGGAGTGTCCTGGGGCCCATGCGGCAAAAGAGCCTTGATCGCGAACCTCTCGATGGAGGTGTCGCGGCGAATGGGAACATTCAACGGTCTGCCGTTCAGGGAAAGGCTGTACACGATCGGAGTGGTTGCGGATTGGCCCCGTTGGACCACGATGGCGTTTTCTTCGTTGGCGAGCTGGACCCGGCTTCCGGGCGGGAAGGCGCCAATCGATTTGATCAGGGCTTTGATGATTTGGGGGTTGCATTTGTTGCCTGCGGCGTTTCGCAACAAGTCGGCGATCGTGGCGTTGGCAAGTTCCTTCTGCCCCCACGACCGAACCGAAATCCTTGCCGAAAACATATCGACGACCTGGAGGATTTGGGCGAGCTGGGGAATCTTGCCTCCCACAAGGCCATCCGGATAGCCGGAGCCATCCCATTGTTCATGGTGGTGCAACACGCAATCCAGCCATACCGGATCGTTCACGCCCGATGTCGTCAGCATTTCGGAACCGATCAGGGGGTGCATGTTGATCATCCCTTTCTCGTCTTCCGTAAGTCCGCCCGAACGGTTGTTCAGGATGTCTTGGTATTCCAAAAACCCGAGGTTCATGGTCAGGGCGGCGCAAACCAGCGAAACCATGTGGTGGTGGGGGAGGCTGAATTCCTTGCCGATCATCACCGCCAAGATCGCCGAATGGACTTGATGGCGGATCGCATAGCTTGTTCCCACGTTGAGAATGATCGCGGCGATGGAGGAATCCGGCTCGCGGTTCACCGCATTGATCACGCTGGTCGCGATCGATTTTAGGGACCCGACGAAGGTGGCCACCTCGAAGGACCGCAGCTTGTGCTTGTCGTACCACGGCCTGACGGTCCCGAGAGACTCGATGGCATTGCCGTCATCGAAGGAGTGGAAGCTCACTTTCTTCAGGTCTTCGCAACGAGCTTGCATCAACTCGAAGGGACCAATTTCGGGCTTCTTCCCGAATGGCTGGCTCGTGGGCACCACGGGCTGGTCTGGATGGAATTCGGCTTTTCGGGCCAACAGGGAATCGATCATCGCCTTCGACCCGAGGACCGTTCCTTTGCTCAAAAGGAGAGTCCCATCCGGATCGAAAATATCCTTCCGGATGGGGTGGCCCAGCAGCAAGTCGTTTGTCGTAACCAACAGATTCATGACGGAAATTGTCCTACCAATCATGTGCCCCTTGCGCGAAGTGCCGCATTTTGGGGGCGGTGGAGCCGAAAGAGTGACCTGCTCCATCTTATCATTCTCGGAAGGAGCAATGGGGAATATTGCTCGGCTGGTCCTTAGGGCCTGTTAAGGAACAAGTCCTCCAAATGGCGGAGAGAGATTTTTTCGCCCACCGCGAAGCAACCGGAGAAGCCGGGACGCCTACCCCTGGGCTGGGTGGGCGGCCAAGATCCGACGAGATTGGAGGGGTTATTTCTTGACAGGCCCTTAGGTCATCGGTCTGGTCAACCGATGCTACCAGGAAAATCCCCGGGTGAGGTTGAAGCCCAGGGAAATCGATCCGCCGTCGAGGGGAGTATCGGGGCCGCCCTTGGTTTGGGTGTACATCCGGTCTTCCGACAAATAGGCGCTGTTCGAGAAGTACATCTGGAACACATGGCCTCCGGTTTCGACATCAAAACCCAATGCCAATGCCGGATCCCAGTTGGAGGAGGTTCCGTAGAACATGGGGGCGCCTTCGGCCGTGACGGCGATCCGCTGGGTGAGCTTGTAGCGTCCTCCCATCACCACTCCGGCAGCGACTTCCTTGTCGGCCTCGAAGGGACGAAGTTGGCGCGTCACCAGGGTGGGTGAGATTTGCAGAGACAACTTTTCATTGAACTTGCGGGCGACGATCAGTTGGTGAACGCTGGACAGGCGGCGTTCGAAGGTGAGGTCGTAGGGGAGCGCGTTTCCGGGGTCGGTCATGAGGTAGCCCGAGGAATACCAAGTCACGGAAAGGGGGATGCTGCCATTGGTGGTTTGCTGCAATAGGCGCATTTTCACCCAGAGGTCCAGTGGATTGCCCTCGTTGTTGGAGCGCTCCAGTCCGACATCCAATTGCTCGGTGATCCCATAGTCGACCCCGAGGCGGATGCGGGCAAAGTCGAGTCCAAATCCATGCTCCGGACCGGTCCCAAACGGGCCGAACCGGTGGCTGATGGTCAGATTCAAAACCCCTTGGTGAGAGGTCTCGACGCTTTGGCTTTGCACCAGCCGGATGCTTTTGAACGTGGCCTGTACCGGCTCGTTGGCGGGTAGTGCGGCGGCAAGGGCCTGGTCGAGCTCGTCGGCATGGGTCTGGAATGCCAAGGTGAACAAGAGAAGGGTGATGGGGGTCTTCATTTGGCGGCCTCGGTGGAATGCCAGGCGAAACGGGCGGTGATTTCCATGCTGTCGGCGATCTTGGCCACCACGAGGGTGGGGATCTTGATCTCATGGTCGGCGATTTTGACGAAGAACTTGGTTTCACCGCTGATGCTTCCATCGGCGGCTTTTTGCAGATAGCCGGGGGTACGGTAGTGCTTGCTGATCCCGTGGACATCCAACTGTCCGTCGACGATGACGGTCACTTTTTTGCCGGCGTCGAAGGCCTGGTGGTCCATGCCTGTCACGGTGCCGGTGAAGGTCGACCAGGGGAACTTGGCGGACTCCATGTAGTTCTCGTTAAAATGTTCCTGCATCAGCTTGTTGGGGAAGACGAAGGTGGAGTTGGGGGCCTTGATCAAGATCTTGCCGGAATCAAGGTCGAGTCGGGAAACCGCAACTTGGCTAATCCCTTCGATATTTTCCATCGGGGTGCTGGAGTAGAATCGAACCATTCCCCCTTTGGCCAACATTCCGGAAGCGGAAACGGCGGTGGCGATGCATGCCACTGTGAAGGTGAATCGTTTCATCAGTTTTCCTCCTGATGCAGCCAGGCCAACAAAGTGATGCGGTCTTCGGGTGCCAATTGTGCAACCCCAGGCGCGGGCATGTAATAGCCTTCGATGGTGGCCGCGATTTGCTTGGCTTTCTTCACAATCTTTGCGGAATCTGAATACTCGTTGTGGCAGATCGCGCATTTCTCGCGCAAGATGGGCTGCACTTGCGAAAACTCCACACGCCCGGCAGGATCAAGTGGAGGGGTGACAGAACCTGTCAGTGCCTCGACGCTGTCACCACAGGAGGCAAGCAGTCCCAACGCTGCTCCCCAAGCGGCAAGTTTAAGGATGTTTCTCATCGGCGTTCTCCTCAGGATCGATTGGCAAAGGTACGGAGCAGGTTTTCCGTTGTCCCGCTAAATTACCACGATCCGGTCGTGCGTTGGAGCTGATTTTCAGTTTGTGTTCGCTCTTGTTCGCGACATCGAAAAATTTTTGATGAATGAAGAATTTCGGGAATCATTCGCGAGTTTCCTACGTCTCGCGCGCAAGGAGACACGAAATTCAAGCCTCGATCACCCGTGTTCCGTAGGACAAAATCCGGCGATCTCGCGTGACCAATTCCAGGTCTTCGTGCAAGGCTTGGGCGACCAGGATGCGGTCGAAGGGATCGCGGTGGTGCAAGGGGAGTGTCCGCAAGCGCCGCACATGGGGAAACTTGATGTCCAGCGGTAGAAAGCCAACCGTGAAGATGGCGCTCTCCAGGTCGTCGGGAACGGAAAGTTTCCCATCGGCCGATTTGATGGCGATTTCCCAAAGGCTTGCACTCGAGACAAAAACCTCGTGGGATGGGTCTTCCAAAATCTGTCGGGCTTGTTTGGAAAGTTTGGAGGGGTCTCCCAAGGCCCAAATCAAGGCATGGGTGTCCAGCAATACTCTCAGGTTTGGGGGAACAACGGTTCTGCGGCCATCAGGGACGAGAGGTCGTCCTGGTCGAAATCCCATGCATCCGGCGCTTCCTCGATTTTGCCCGCCAAGGCGCCCAACTTGCGGATGGATTGCACGGGTTCAATCCAGGGAATGATGCGCGCCACGGGTTTGCCCGAGCGCGACAACACGATTTCTTCCCCAGCCTCTACCTGGGCGATCAGCTTGGAAAGGTGGGTTTTTGCTTCGTAAATGTTCGCGTGGACCATTTCGCGAATCTATCCTAGTTAGGGCACCTGGTCAATACACCGGTGTAGGGATCGGGCACGCCCGATCCCTACAGGGGGGGCTGGTTTTAACAACCCAGCTGTTTGAAAAAATCGTTCCCCTTGTCGTCCACCAAAATGAACGCGGGGAAATCGACGACCTCGATCTTCCAAACGGCTTCCATGCCCAGTTCCGGGAAATCGATGCATTCCACCTTCTTGATGTTTTCTTCGGCCAGCACCGCTGCCGGGCCACCAATCGAACCCAGGTAGAACCCGCCGTGCTTTTTGCAGGCGTCGGTCACCTGCTGGCTGCGGTTGCCCTTGGCGATCATGATCATCGAACCGCCTGCCGATTGCAATAGGTCCACATAGCTATCCATGCGGCCGGCAGTGGTGGGACCAAAGGATCCTGAAGGCTTGCCGACCGGCGTCTTGGCGGGGCCCGCGTAGTAGATGGGGTGCTTCAACAAGTATTCGGGTAGGGGTTTGCCCGCATCCAAGATTTCCTTGAACTTGGAGTGGGCGATGTCGCGGCCCACCACGATGGTGCCCTTCAACAAAAGCGGCGTGCTCACCGGGTATTTGGAAAGCTCGGAAAGGATTTCCGCCATCGGCCGATCCAGGTCGATCTCCACGCCATGCTTGTGTTTCTTGCCGCCCATATCGGGAAGCAGACGACCGGGATTGCGGTCCATTTCCTCCACAAACAATCCCTTTTCCGTGATCTTGGCTTTGATGTTGCGGTCGGCGCTGCAGCTCACGCCCATGCCCAACGGACACGACGCCCCATGGCGCGGCAGGCGGATCACACGGATGTCGTGGGCGAAGTACTTGCCGCCGAACTGGGCACCAATTCCGAGCTTTTGCGCCTCTTCCAACAGTTCGGCTTCCAGCGCGAGGTCGCGAAAGGCGCGGCCGTGCTCGTTGCCAGTCGTGGGAAGGTGATCCAGGTACTTGGCGCTGGCGAGCTTCACGGTCTTCATGACCGATTCGGCACTGGTGCCGCCCACCACGAAGGCGATGTGGTACGGAGGGCAAGCCGCCGTCCCCAAGGTCTTCATCTTCTCCACCAAAAATTTCTTGAGGCTGGTGGGATTGAGCAGAGCCTTGGTTTCCTGGAACAAGTAGGACTTGTTGGCCGAACCGCCGCCTTTGGCGACGAACAGGAACTTGTAGGCCATTCCTTCGGTCGCGTAGAGGTCGATTTGCGCCGGGAGGTTGGTGCCGGTGTTCTTCTCTTCATACATGTCCAGCGCCACCGTTTGGCTGTAGCGCAGATTGTCTGTCGTGTAGGTGCGGTAGATTCCCTTGGAAATGAATTCCTCGTCACAAACCCCGGTCCAAACCTGTTGGCCTTTTTTCCCGACCACGCAAGCCGTTCCGGTATCCTGGCAGGTGGGAAGCTGGCCTTCGGCGGCTACTTGGGCGTTGCGCAGCATCGCCATCGCCACGCCCTTGTCGTTTTGGCTGGCTTCGGGGTCGTGCAAAATCTTAGCGACTTGCTCGTTGTGCTCGGGGCGCAAGAAAAAGCTCACATCGTGCATGGCCGTGCAACTCAAAAGCTCCAAAGCTTCCGGAGACACCTTCAAAATCTTCTGGCCGTCAAATTCCGTCACCGATACGCCATCTGTCGAGATCAAGCGGTAGTTCGTGGTGTCCTCGCCCAGCGGAAACGGATTTTGGTAGACGAATTCTGGTGTGGCCATGAGGGTAGGTTCCTTCCAATGCGATGAATACAGGATGAACTGGTCCGAAAAATAGAACGCTCCCGCGATTCCGACCTCCATCGCAATGGATTTCCCCACCCATGAGGCGGCGGGTCTTGGGATGTTTGTCCGGGTTACTATTTTCTCCGCTATCTCTCGAAATACGTCTCCCCCCCCTTTTCCAGGAACCATCTTCCATGAAAATTCCTCTCCTCATTTCCCTCGCAGCAGGGTTTGTCCAGGCTGGGCTTCGCGAAGACCTTTCTGCGATTGTTGATCTTACTCCCACCGATACGATCGTTACATTGCGTTCGGCTGGCGAAGGAAAACTTGAACTTGAAACTCGCAGCAAGGGCAATAGTTCCACCAAACCCTTGTCGGTTTCGTCCACCACCAAAAACAAGTTGTTGGAATCAGCTCGCAAAGAGGGGAAATTGGGGTCCGAGGTGATGACTCCCGCAGCGGCAAACAGCTCGGAATCGCAAGTTCGCGGCGAGGTTTCCGACGGCAATGAGGCGACCAACCGCACGTCTTTCAATCGGATCCAAGGGTCGTTCGGAGCGGGTGCAATCTATTGGGCCGTCGCCGTCGGAGCCCAGCCCAAAAGCTCCAGTGTGGCCATCGGTACCATTTTATTAGGATACCCGGTTTCGTATCTCGGTCATTACCTCTACAGCATGGATCGCCCGTGGACGGATGCCCATCTGAACGGAACCGTTTACCTGTCCTCGGAGTTTTACTTCGACGCCCTCTACGGGACGATGGCGCTGGGAGGCTTCACGCCCGGATCATTCCAGGCTTCAAGTTTCGTTGCCCTGGCTGCCTATCCGGTGGGGCTTCACCTGGGATACCTATTTGGGGGCAAGTACATCGACAATCCGGGACGGGTGAGCTTCGTTTCCAGTTTGTCTTCCCAAGGAATGGTCGTCGGGGGCGTTCTGCCCATCTGTCTCGCGGATTGGGGCAACAAGTCGGAGTCGGGGGCGAAGACCACGTTCACGATCAGCGCTTTGGGAATGATCGGGGGTGGAATTGGCGGACACTTCCTGGCCCAGAACCTGATGGGCGGTCAGCACATCGCTGGGGGTGTGGGACCTGGAATCAGTACCATTGCGACTCTCGGTGCCATGACCGGTGTGGAATTGTCCCTGGCAGGCAGTTCTGATCCTAGTGTGAATTCAGTGTTTACCATGGGGCTTTTGGGCAATACCTTGGGAGCCGTTGCAGGTTACGCTCTCCTCCCCGATCGTCGAGACTCCAAGGAGCGTTCGACCTATATCGATGTCGGAATGGGTTTGGGGGCATTGGGTGGGATAGGGTTATTCTTCTTGGGCCAACCAAATGAACCGACTCCGGCCGGAGTTTTGGCCTACCCGACCATCGGAGCCTGGGTCGGATATGGAGTGACCACATTGTTGACCTCGCAATTGGTGGAAAAACCGGTCCTCGCTTCCAGTAAAAAGGGCTTGGTGGGAAATGTTTCTTTTGCCACGGGAGTGCTTCCGGTACCAACCGATCGCGGAACTCGCTGGACCTGGCCCGGAATGACGGTTTCATTGCGTTGATTCTGTGAACCGGTTTTAAGCTGTGGTCGCGGGAGCTTTCTCCAGATGTACTTTTTGAGTCCACCTCAAAATTTTGGAGAACGAAATGCAGAAGGAAGCACCCAAGGCCGGCGACACCCTGGCGACCATCAAGACCAATCGCGGCACCATGGTGTTCAAGCTTTTTGCCGCAGAGATCCCGGAAGGGGTGAAGAATTTCGTCGAGCTGGCCAATGCGGGCAAGTACAGCGACGTTCCTTTCCACCGCGTGATCAAGGATTTCATGATCCAAGGTGGCGATTTCACCAACAAAAACGGCACCGGTGGGCACAGTTACAAGGGGCCGGGCACCAATATCGGTGACGAGTATCATCCCGATCTCAAGCACATCCGCGGTGCCTTGGCCTACGCCAAGACCAATCGCCCCAATTCCATCGGATCGCAATTCTTTGTGGTCCATCCGACCGATGGCGCGCATTTTCTCGATCACCCCAAAAAAGGCGGACCCGCCGAAGGCTACACCGTGTTTGGCCAGATGGTCGAGGGCTGGGACGTTTTGGACGCGATCGCGGCCGTGAAAAAAGATGCCGGGGATCGCCCTCACGAACCCCAACTCATCGAAACCGTGACGATCTCCGTCGCTTCCTAAATCCAACGTGGAGATCCAGGTTACGCCCCACAACATGCATGTCTTTGTCTGCCAACACACGCGGGATGACGGGCGTGTATATTGCCATGACCAAAGGGGTGGGGCGGACCTAGTTGGGGAATTGAAGCGCCTATGCAAGGAAAGGAACCTTGCGGCGCGCGTCAGTGGGAGTGGGTGCCTGGGCCCTTGTGAAAAGGGGCCCAATATCATGGTCTATCCAGACAAGGTTTGGTTCCATGGAGTTGCCGTCACCGACTTGCCTGCTTTGGTGGACCATCTGGTTCAGATCAGGTCTTGCGATCCACCGGAAAGCGGATCTGAAGTTATTGCGGTAAATTAAAACCGCCTCATCCAACCATTCAGGAGACGTTTGCCATGTTTCATCCCATTCGTAGAGCCCTCGCCCTTAGCATAGCTTCCTTGGCTTTGCTTTTCACTTCCTCCAAGGCGGAGGTCGGGATCGGTGCAAACCTCGGTGCGCCAACCGCATTGGACATTCGGGTCGGACAACAAAAAACCCTGGAGGGCATGGTCGGTTGGTCCCTTCATGAAAACGGCAACACCCATCTGGAAATGGTAGGCAACATCCTGTTCCACGGCCCGAGTCTGGGGCATGAATCACCCATTTCCGGGATCTTCCCCTACGCGGGAGTCGGCTTGGGCTTTTGGTCGGACGGGAAACAGGGCGTGTGGCTCCAGGTGCCCCTGGGCATCGACTTGAGATTTTCGGTTCCCATCGAGGTGGGCATTCACGTAGACCCTGGCATGGATTTGATGCCCGAGACTCAGGTCACTGTCCATTGGGGACTTGGCATTCGCTACTGGTTCAAGTGATTTCGCCGAGTCTGCCCAGGTCTGTCAAGCGCAATGCGGATTTGTTCGAAATCGGCTTTGCCTTTTTGCTGTTGCCTTCCATGGTGGCCACCATGGACCGGCCGCCCTTTTTTTTGGGCGGAAAGATCTTGCTCTGGATGGGGACTTGGTTTCTGGTACGGCGTTTGTCCGCAGACGATCGCACCCGGGTCTTCGGTTCCCTAAAAGCGTTGTCCTGGCCTCAGATCCTGATCGGGCTGTTCGGGTTAGCCCTGCTCGGCGCCGGGTTGGCCTCCTTTTCTGGCTTGGAACGATTCCAGCATTTGGTGCCAACGCTTCGCTGGATTTCCGGCGCTTTGCTTCTGCCGCTGTTCGCCCTGGTGGTCAGCCTACCGGTCGTGGTGCTGGCGTTCGGGTACCTCCCCGTTCGGTTTGCTTCCTCCACCTGGTTCCCGAACGGGTTGATTCTTGCCCTTCCCGTTTTGGGATTCGCCACCTTGCACCTTTCCACGTTTGGCTGGAAAGCTCCCTTGACGGCTCTGGTGTTGGGGGTGGGGGCCAGTGGGATCTACAAGGGGCGGATTCCCTTGGTCGGTGCAATTCTCGTTCACGCCCTGGTGGGGTGGATGGGCGTGGTGGGAAATCTCTGGTGAATCCTCCCGACTTGCAACCGGCTTTCGCGGCGTTTTTGTGCATCGCCATCGGCGGAATTTTGTTGGGCGGGAGTGCCACGGTCTTGAGATTGATCAACTTGTCGCGTCACCACCTGGAACGATTGGCCGCTTTGCAGGAATTGGAAGTATTGTTGGCCAAGGCGTTGGCGATCAAGCAGGAAAAAATCGCCAAGATGAAGAAGAACAACGAATTGAGGATCAACAGGTTTTGAAACCGGGCAAACTTGTGGTGTTTTCAGCGCCCTCTGGGGCGGGGAAAAGTTCCCTCATCGCCGCTGTGATGGGCGAGGTGCCAAAACTTCGGTATTCGGTTTCCGCCACGACTCGCCAGCCAAGAGCCGGAGAAATCGATGGTGTCCATTATTTTTTTCTGTCCCGCGAGGCCTTCGAGGCCATGATCTCGGCAGGGGAATTGGCCGAATGGAACGAAGTTCACGGGAACCTGTATGGGACACCGCGTTCCTTTTTGGATGAATGTACCCGGCATGGAGAACATGTGGTCCTGGATCTCGACGTGTTTGGAAAACGGCGATTTGACCAGGTCTACCCCGACAATCTTGGAATCTTGATCCTCCCTCCTTCTTTTGAAGAATTGGAGCGCCGGCTGCGACGGCGAGGGACCGATCCCGAGGCCGTGATCGCCGTTCGTTTGCGCAATGCCCGAGCCGAATTGGCCGCCTCCGAGTTGGGCAATTTCCGGTATCGGTTGGTCAATGACGATTTTCAGGGCGCACGGAGCGAACTTCTTGGCATTTTACAGATTGAATTGGGATGATCCTGGGCGATTAGATCGCTATGTTTGCCAAAGACCGGATTGAAGGAAGGATCCAACGTGTATCGCAATGTTTTGGGGATGATTATGGCGGGAGGGCAAGGCTCTCGCCTATGGCCACTTACCGCAGAAAGAGCCAAACCAGCCGTTCACTTTGGGGGCAAGTACAGGATCATCGACTTTGTCTTGAACAGCTTTGTGAATTCGGGAATTCACAAGATCAAGCTGTTGACCCAATTCAAAAGCGACTCCCTGAACCGCCATGTCCAGACCGCTTGGACCCTGAACCGAACCCTCGACCAGTACGTGGACCTGGTCCCGGCGCAAATGCGAACCGGAACCGATTGGTACCGCGGTACGGCCGACGCGATCTACCAGAACGTGAACCTGATCACCGACGAGCGCCCGGACTTGGTTGCCGTTTTTGGCGGAGACCACATCTACAAGATGGATCTCACCCAGATGATCGACTTCCACATGGCCAAGGGCGCCCTGTGCACCGTCTCGGCCTTTCCCGTTCCCATCGAAGAGGCTTCGGAATTTGGGGTCATCGAGGTCGACGAGGATTGGCGGTTGGTGGGTTTTGAAGAAAAGCCCGCGCGTCCCAAGCACATCCCGGGTCGTCCCGGCTGGGCCTTGTGCTCGATGGGAAATTACCTGTTCCACTCCAAGTTCATGGTTCGCGAGCTGTTGGCCGATGCCCAAAAAACCTCGGCCCACGATTTTGGGAAAGACATCATCCCGAACATCTTCATGACCTACCCGGTTTATGTCTACGATTACACGACCAATCGGATTCCCGGCGAAACCGGCTCCTACTGGCGCGACGTGGGCACGCTGGAAGCCTTCTTCGAAGCCAATATGGACTTGGTGAAGGTCTCGCCAGAATTCAACCTGTACAACCCCAAGTGGGCGATGCGCACCATCAACTGGAACGCCCCTCCGGCAAAATTTGTCTTCAACGAAGACGAAGGCGAACCACCGCGGCGTGGATCGGCCCACGATTCGATCATTTGCGACGGCTGCATCATTTCCGGCGGCAAGGTCGATACCTCGGTGCTGGCGCCGCATTGCTTCATCCACAGCTACTCCCAAGTCGATGAATCCATCCTGTTTCCCGATGTGGAGGTCGGCCGCCATGCCCAGGTCCGTCGCGCCATCGTGGAAAAGGGCGTCAAGATTCCGCCGGGTGCCAAGATCGGATTCGACGCGGCCAAGGACGCCGAACGGTTCCATGTGACAGAAAGTGGCATCGTCGTGATTTCCAAGGGCACCATCATCCAACCGGAGACCTGAGAACATGCCTCTCGATTCCACCATCTTTCGCGAGAACGACATCCGCGGGTTGGTCGACCCCAGCCTCTCGCCGGTGGCGGTTTACGCCATTGGTCGCGCCTACGCGACGCTTTTGACGGAAGCCGGTGCCAAGGCTGTGGCCATTGGCGGCGATGTGCGGATTTCCACTCCCGAGATCAAGTCGAACCTGATCCGTGCGGTGCGCGATGGCGGGATCCATGTGGTGGATATTGGAACGGTGACCACTCCTGTCAGCTATTTTGCGGCGTTCCACATGGAAGTCGACGGGGCGGCGATGGTCACGGCCTCGCACAACCCCAAGGAATACAACGGCTTCAAGTTCGGGATCGGGAAGACCACCATTCGCGGCGACGAAATCCGTCGTTTGTACGAGATCGCCTCCACCGGGGAATGGAGCACCGGCCAAGGCGGCCTGCGCACCCACGACCTGATTTCCGAGTACAAAACCAAACTCAAGGAATCGTTCTCTTTTGGGAAGTGCGGACGCAAGATCAAGGTGGTCTATGATCCGGCCAATGCCGCGGGAGCGATTTTTGGCGCCGAGCTTTTGGAAGAGATGGGCTGCGAAGTCGTGCGCCTGTACTGCGAAGTGGACGGAAATTTCCCCAACCACCATCCCGATCCCACCATTCCCAAAAATCTGGTCGATCTCCAAAAAGCGGTGGTCGAGCATCACGCGGACCTTGGCATTGGCATTGACGGCGACGGCGACCGTTTGGGCGTCATCGACGACACCGGGCGATGGATTCCAGGGGACCTGTTCACCTTATTGATGGCTCGCCCCATTTTGGTCGAGCGCCCCGGCAGCCCGATCATTTTTGAAGTCAAGAGTTCCAAGGCTCTGGTCGACGGCATCGCTGCAGCTGGCGGAAAGCCCATCATGTGGAAAGTGGGGCATTCCCTCCTCAAGCAAAAGATGAAAGAGACCAACGCGCCGCTGGCCGGTGAGGTTTCGGGTCACATGTTCTTCGCCGATCGCTGGTATGGATTTGACGACGCCATGTACGCGACGTTGCGGGTGATCGAGTTGTTGGACAACACGGGCAAGAAATTGTCCGAATTGGCTTCCGACATCCCTTTCTATCCATCGACCCCCGAGATCCGCGCCGAATGTGGCAACGACCAGGAAAAGTTCCGGATCGCCAAGGCAGCTGCGGATTGGTTTCGCAAGCACCACGAAACCATCGACATCGATGGCGTGCGCATCGTGTTCCCCGACGGCTGGGGGCTGATCCGGGCCTCGAACACCCAGCCCGATCTGGTGTTGCGCTTCGAAGCATCCACCATGGAACGGGTGGAAGAGATCAAGAACTACGTCTTCGACAAGCTGAAGGAATTCGGCGAGGTTCACGTCTCCGGAGGGCACTGAGCCTTCCACGGGGCTTTTCAAGACCTAAGGGAAATCGGACGGATCGGGTCGAAAGAACGGCTCCAGGCTGAACGGTTGTTGCAACGAAGTCGATGGGTAGAAGGCGTTGTGCCAACCTTCCTGCGGCCAACCGTCCGGTCAGGAATCCCACTTGCTCGGTGACAACCTGATCGGACTGTGTCGCGTCATCTACATTTCCCTCTCGTGAGTCTTCTTCACCGTTTTTGGAGGAGTCGATGAGGGTTGCCATTTTAGGTGCAAGTCCAAAGCCCGACCGCTATGCCCACAAGGCTCAGCTCCAACTTCTCGCCCACGGCCACAAGGTGTTTGGTGTGAATCCTGCCCTTCCGGATTTGGGGATCCCGGTCGTGCGCACGGTGGTCGATTTGCCACAAGAAATCGACACCCTTACGGTCTACGTGGGCCCTGAAACGTCCTCCAACCTTTCTGAC
>CAIKAA010000408.1 GCA_903825275.1 uncultured Fibrobacterota bacterium
TTCAAGATTTGAAGAAAGAATGCCCAGTTCATGCAACCATCTCTGATCGAAGAATTCGTCGAAGAATCAAGGGAGCATCTTCAGATCGTGGAAGCTGACTTTCTGAAATTGGAAAAGACCGATGAGATGCCCAAGTGCGAGGTGATCAACCGGATCTTCCGTGCGGTCCACACCATCAAGGGGAGCGCGGGTTTTTTGGGGCTGGTGCGCATTGGCGAGCTTGCCCACCGGATGGAAACGCTCTTGGCAATGGTTCGCGACGGAGCGATGCCTCTGACCAAACCCGCAGTCAACGTTTTGCTGGAAGGGGTCGATCGGCTAACGTCGATGCTGAACGAAATCGACCAAAGCAATGCGATGGACATCAACGACCTGTTGGAGAAACTCCAGCAGCGCATCGAAGTCGATTCCGACGAAGGAAAACGAAAAAGCCTGCAGGAAAAGGTCTCCATTCCTGTCCACGAGGGGAAAGGATTTGCCCTCGAAGCCTACAATCTCAATTCGATCCCCCATGCCCATCTCAGCCACTTGTACGTGGTGACCTACGACCTGGTCCGTTTCGAACAGCGCAAAGGGAAAACTCCCGTCCAACTCATCGAGTATTTGTCGTCCATGGGCACCATCATCGATGGCTACCTCGATTTCGTAGGAGGGCACGATCTGCGCAAGGGTTTACCGTCCCAGCCGTTGGTCTATCGTCTGCTTTACGGCACTGTGCTTGACAGCTCCTTGATCTCGGCGGCGGTGGAATTGGAGATGACCCAGATCGAAGAGTTGGATGCCAAATCCATCCATCCGGTGGTTTTGGTGCCCGAAGCCGAATCCGTTTTCGAACCCCTGTTCGATTGCTCCTCCACGCTGGATATCGACCCCGAGCCTTTAACAGAAAGGGCACCGATGCCCCAAGGAATCGAACCGACCGCCGTATCGGCCGAGATCCGGGAAGAACAGATCACCACCCATACTTCCGACTCGGTCAGAATCCGTCTTGACATTCTGGACCGTCTGATGCAGCTGGCCGGTGAACTGGTGTTGGTGCGAAACCAGCAGCTCATGCTCGTCAACCGCACCGACCCGATCTCCCGCGCCAACGTGCAAAAATTGAATATCGTGACCTCCGATCTGCAAGAAACGATCATGCGCACGCGCATGCAGCCCATCGGAACCATTTTCAGCCGATTCTCGCGCATGGTGCGCGACCTCGGACAAAAATTGAGCAAGGACATCGAACTGGAAATATCGGGGAACGAGGTCGAGCTCGACAAGACGATTTTGGAGGCCTTGACCGATCCGCTGGTGCACATCGTGCGCAACTCCTGCGACCACGGCCTGGAAACGCCTCAAATTCGTCGCCGGAACGGAAAAACCGAAACGGGGAAAATCGTCTTGAAGGCCTATCACGAAGGCGGCCAGATGATCGTCGAGATCTCGGACAATGGTACCGGGATCGACACCGATGCCGTGAGGGCGAAGGCCTTGGAGAAAGGATTGAAGTCGGCCGAGGAATTGGCTCGGATGGGCCTCAAGGAAATCCAATCTTTGATTTTTTTACCAGGCTTTTCGACCGCTCACAAGGTCAGCGACCTGTCGGGGCGCGGCGTGGGCATGGATGTCGTGAAGACGTCCATCGAGCGCTTGGGTGGCGTGATCGACCTCTCTTCCGAGAAGAACAAAGGAACCCGCATCGTGTTGCGCCTTCCCTTGACCTTGGCGATCATCCCGTCGTTGATCGTGCGCAGCGGGCAACAACGGTTTGCCATTCCCCAAATCAATCTCGAAGAACTGGTGTGTTTGTACGACGAGGATGTCGCGGGGAAGATCGAGTGCGCAGGCAGTCGAGAAGTCTACCGATTGCGCGATTTCCTGCTCCCGCTGGTTCGCCTCGCGCGCGTGCTGGAAAACCGCGACGTCTTCTCGGAAGAGGTCAAGATCAAGATCACCGAAGTAGAACGCACCTTGCGCGAATCCAACCATCGACGTTTTTTGTCCGAAAATGCCCAAGACAAGTCGTGTTCCATCCTACTGAGTTTTGCAGTCCTGAAGGTGGGCGGCGCTCGCTTCGGATTGGTGATCGACGACGTGATCGGGACCGAGGAAATCGTGGTGAAGCCCATGCACCGGGCTGTCAAGAGCCTTTCGATCTATGCCGGAGCCACGGTGTTGGGCGACGGCCAGGTCGCGCTGATCTTGGATGTGTTGGGGATCGCCCGTCACGCAAACATCGAGTTCGACGACCACGCCCAAACCAACCAACACGAAGACAAGCACCGCGACACCACACCCCGACGGAGGTTGTTCCTCTTCAAGAGCGGGCACGACGAGCAATTCGCGGTCGACATGGCCGCCATGAGGCGGGTGGAGCAGATCCAAATCGAAAAGATCGAGCGCACGGCAGGACACGATTTTGTCACCATCGATGGTGTATCCACGCAGATCCTGCGGCTGGACCGGCTCCTGCCGGTTTCTCCGGTGGAAATGTTCCCCGAAATGTTTTTGGTTCTTCCCAAGCAAAGCCGGGTCCCTTACGGAATTCTGGTGTCGAAGATCATCGATATCGGGGAATTCGCCTTCGTGCCTTCGACAAATATTGTCAGCAATCCCTGTGTTGAAGGTTCGGCGATCATCAAGGACCACATGACCTTGATCTTGACTCCCGATGTGATCCACAAGACCGCGCGACCAGATCTTTTTAAGGAGGTATCGGCATGAACCAAACGCTCCAAGACGAACTCCGGTTCTGTTCTTTCCGGTTGGCGGGCCGCCTGTTTGGCGTCGACATTTTGGATGTCAAGGAAATCTCCAGCGAGCTGCACATCACGCCCATCGCCCACGCCGAGGCGGCCATCGCGGGCTATCTGAACTTGCGGGGGCAAATCCACTTGGTGGTCGACCTGCGGCGCCTGTTCCGGTTCGACCCGTTCCAACTGACCGAATCCAGCCGTGTGGTGATTTTCAAGCCGGCGGTCGACGAGCCATTTGGCGTCATCGTCGATTCCACCGACGAGGTCGTGACCGTGACACGCGACCGGATCGAAGAACGGCGCAAGGCCGGCGAAGTTTTGACTGCAGAACAGCTGGAGCGCCGCAAAACCTCGGCGGACCTGACCCAAGGCGTTTGTCGCCTTGAAAAAGACCTGATGGTTGTCCTGAATGCTCGGGGCATCCTTTCCACGATTTTCGAACTCGAAACCCAAACCATGGAGAAGTCATGTTGAACAATCTGAAAATCGGACCCAAGCTGATTGGTGGATTTTTGCTGGTGGCCCTGATCGCCGGGGTGATCGGTTGGGTGGGCATCAAGCAGCTCAACAAGGTCAAGGATTCCGGAATCTTTATGTACGAACAAGCCACGGTCCCCTTGGGGCAGTTGGCGATCATCGCCGGGACTTTTCAGCAAATTCGCGTAAATGTGCTCAAGATTGTCATCACAAAAGAGATCGATCAAGCCAAGGATCTGGAAGCGAGAGCTGAGGCACTCGATCGAATCGTCGACACTCAATTGACGAGATATGGCCACGCTCTGTTCGACGCCAGCGATACAGCTTACTTCAAAGAAATGCAAGAAGGCTGGGCAAACTACAGCAGCAAATACGGAAAAGTATGTGAAATGAGGGTTGCCGGGAAATCCGACGAACAGTTGGAAAACTACATAGAATCGACCTTGACTCCGCTGGGAAAAAGTTATGCAACCTTATTGGACACGGTCATCAAGATCAATGAAGATGCAGCCAAAAAGGCTTGTGATGGCAACACAGCCATTGCAAATAGCGCCACTCGAACCATGGAAATTTTTGTCGGGATCGGCGTGATGTTGGCCATTGGCCTGGGGTTTTGGCTCACTTTTTCCATCACTGGCCCTCTCAATCGAGGGGTGTACTGCATCCAGGAATTATCCAAAGGACATTTGGGCGAACGGATGAAAATGAACCGATCCGACGAGATTGGATTGATCGGCACGGCGATCGATCAGTTCAGCGAGGATTTGCAAACCAACGTCGTGGGAGCCATGAAGCAAATCGCCGCGGGAGATCTGACCGCCCAGTTGCAGCCCAAGGACAAGGGGGACGAAATCACACCAGCTCTGATGGGCACCCTCGAAGCCTTGCGCGATTTGATCATTCACGACGGAGGCCGTGTTTTGAAAGCCTCCGCCGACAAGGACCTGAGCCAACGTCTGACCAAAAACTACCAAGGCCAGTACGAAGACATGAAAAAGAACATCAACACGTTGGTGACAAATCTTGCCGCGGCGCTCAAGCAGGTCCAAGAGCATTCGGTGAGCGTCGCAGGGGCTTCCGAAGAATTGACCGCCGTCTCGACCCAGTTGGCATCCAGTTCCGAAGAGATGCAAAACCAGTCCAATACGGTGGCCGCCACCACCGAGCAGATGACGACGAACATCAACACCATGGCCTCGGCCGCCGAAGAAATGAGCGTGAACGCCAATGGAGTCGCCTCGGCTTCGGAACAGATGACCATGAACATGAACGCCGTCTCCAGCGCCATCGAGGAAATGTCGATCTCGATTGGCGAAATTTCCAGGAATTCCGATCAGGCGCGTCAGATTGCCGGCGAGGCCACGAACATGTCACAAGTAGCCACTTTGACCATGGACCAGCTGGGTTTGGCAGCCAAAGAGATTGGGAAGGTCACAGATGTCATCAAGCGCATCGCGCAGCAGACCAACCTGTTGGCTCTGAACGCCACCATCGAGGCAGCCAGCGCTGGCGAAGCGGGGAAGGGGTTCGCCGTCGTGGCTGGCGAGATCAAGGAGCTGGCCAACCAAAGCGCCCAAGCGGCCGAAGACATCGCCACCAAGATCGAAGGGGTGCAGGGCAACACAGGCGGCGCGGTGAA
>CAIKAA010000409.1 GCA_903825275.1 uncultured Fibrobacterota bacterium
GTGTTTTTGGCCTTTGGCCTTTGGGACAGGATCCCGGGATTCACCAAATTCTCGCGGATGGCCGGTTCCAAAATTGCGGGATTCAACCGACGCTCGGGAATTGGCAATGCTCCGGGTTCTTTCCTTTTGGGCGCCACCACAACCTTGCTGCCTTGCATGTGGTTGTACGGGTTTTTGTTCGTCGCCGCTTCGCGACAGAATTTGACCGAGACGATCTTGGTCGTGCTTTTGTTCTGGACCACCAACATCCCTTGGCTGTTCGCCAGTCGAACGGTTTTGGCCTTTATCCAACAGCGCCTTCGCGGTTGGTCACGACCTGTCGGCGCGATTTTCCTCGCCTTGGTCGTCGCCTATGCCGCTTGGACAACCTTGCCACGCACCCAATCCATCCACCTGATTCCGGGGATGAAGGGCGATTGTTGCTTTCCCAAGCACCATTAGGGCGTTCCCCCACCGCGGCGGTGGGGTCGGGCCGCTCCAGGCTACGGTCGCTTCGCGACGCCTTCGGCCCATTGCACGTCCCTAACGCGATCAGGCAGCAAAAGTCTGGTCATCCCAAAAGCAAGGCATCCAACAGTCCCTGTATTTGGTTCATCACCGCAAATCCAACTTTTGGAGCCCCCTCACACCTCGTCACCGATCGGCTTTCTGGATCAATGGACTTGATTTGGTCTACCATCACAAATCCGGAAACATTTTGTGTATCAATCCTCACACTAAATGCCCAACCATGATCCTTCGAAGTGATGGGACATACAATCAAAAAGGACGATTTTTCATTGTACCATAGGTTGGAAATAACCAAACAGGGCCGACGTTTCATGATTTCATGACCACTTTGTGGGTCGAGGGAAACCATGACTAAATCACCCCGTTCAAAATCTGTCATATCTTTTCTGATCCCGAAATTCCAAATTCCATGGATTCTGGCCGATTTTCGGGCTTCATTTTGCGGACCAATTCACTGATTTCAAATTTTGGTCTTGCTGGCCTGACAAATATCCCCTCGTTTTGAGGGATAATCTCAACCTCTTGGCCAACAAACATGCCGGTTTGTTTTAATAATTCTTTGGAGAACCGAACTCCTGCCCCAGTGCCCAATGCGCAAATTTTCAACATTTATTTTCTCTATCTTTCATAGCTATAATATACATCATAATTCATAGTTTTTTTGTATTCTCAGGGCTCCTTCCTTTCAGGGAAATGGTCGCTCAACGAAAGAATGCCATCAAGTCCGGTCGGGCAGTCCAAGCCGTTTGAGCCACCGGTAGTGCGAGGCCAGTCCCGATCCAAACGACCCGTGGTCCAGGTACGGCACTCCGTGTTCCTTGCACGCGGCTTCCACCAAAGGGGCGATGGCGGGGTAATGGACATGGCAAACGCGGGGGAACAAGTGGTGTTCGACCTGGTGGTTCAATCCTCCCAAAAACCAGGTGACCAAGGCATTACCTCGGCTGAAATCCACCGTGGTTCGCACTTGGTGGCGAGCCCAAGGGACTCCCACCTCACCCGATCCAGGGTCCGGCTGCGGAAAGTCCGCGGGTTCCACGGCATGGGCAAGCTGAAACACCACGCTTAGGGAAAGCCCCAGGAAGAAATCCACCACCAGGTACGCTCCCAAAACCTTGGCCCAGGGATGGAACAGGCAAGGGAGCCCCAAGGCAAGGAAGGCGAACAGGAGCTTTCCCCCCACGAATTGGACCAAATCCCAACCACGGGGGCGTGGCATCCGTCGCGCCCCCAACCGACCCGTGGCGACATCGTGGAAATCATCGTACCAATGCCATTTCAATGCCATGATTCCGTAAAGCGGCCAAATGTATACGTGTTGCCACCGATGAAATCCGTGCCGAGGATGGTCCGGGCTGACGCGACCAAACAGTCCAAGGTCAATGTCCGTGTCGTGGTGGGCAATGTTCACATAGGTGTGGTGCTGCAGATTGTGCTTCCATCTCCACACATAGGAACTGGCCCCGATCAAGTCCAACGCGGCAGCCGACAAACGGTTTACCCAAATGCGATCCGAGTAGGCGTTGTGCCCGCCGTCGTGCTGGATGTTAAAACCGATCCCGGCAATGGACGTTCCCAAAAGTGCCGACAACACCGCAACGGACCATCCGGAAAGGGGTGCGAAGACCACAACCGAGTAAAGGATCCCGACCCAGGCGATCAGGGCAACCGATTTCGTGATCATGGAGCGTTGGTCACGCGGTGAAATTCCGGTGGTCTGGAAGTAAGCTTCCACACGCTCGCGCAGGTCGCGCTCGAACGCATCCGGCCGCTGGAAGCCAAGGTGTCTGCGGTCTGGGGCGGCGGATTCCGAAGCCGACACAGTGGGGCGCGATTTCCCGTAGGTACGCATCTCGTGGTTTGCCAAATGGCTCTCGATGGATGTGAGGATCAAATTTTAGCCTTGTACCCAAAATACTTTGGCAGGATCCCCTTCAGATCACTCGAGGGCTGTCATTTGTTGTCAGGCGGCTCGTCGCACTCTTGGTGATGTTTGAATCGGAATCCCCCGAAATTCCGGACGACACCATTTGCGAATTGCGTTCAACGGATCAGATTCGATTTCACCAGATCCACGACTTCGTCACCCCTGCCGTTGAGTACGGCTTTGAGCATGTAGAGCCCGAGTCCGATCGCCTGGACGATGAGGATTTTTGGCGGCAAGGGGAGTTCCTGTCGATTGACGACGATGTCCACGAGGACTGGTCCGTCGTGCCGAAGCGCCTGTTCGAGCGCTGCTTGAAGTTCTTCGGGCTTTTCGACCCGCAACCCCAGGATTCCCGTCGCATCGGCGAGTTTGGCAAAATTCGGATTCAACAAATCCGTCCCGAAGTTGAGAAGACCCGCCACCTTCATTTCCAATTCGACGAAGGCGAGAGAGCTGTTGTTGAACACCACGATCTTGACCGGGAGTTCAAGCTGCGGCAGGGTCAGAAGTTCTCCGAGCAGCATGGAGATCCCCCCATCGCCCGAAAGAGCGACCACTTGCCGCCGAGGAAACGCAATCTGCGCCCCGATGGCTTGAGGGAGCGCATTGGCCATCGACCCGTGGATGAAGGAGCCGACAAGTCGACGCTTCCCGTTCATGCGCAGATATCGGGCCGCCCAGACGGTGGGTGTGCCCACATCGCAGGTGAAGATCGCGTCGTCTCCGCAAATTTCGTCTAGGATTTTCGCGACGGACTGCGGATGGATGGGCAAGCGGGTTGAATCGCCCGTCGCTTGTTCGTCGAGTTCACCGCGCGAAATTCTGTAGTGCTCGAGACAGGAGTCAAGATGTGCACGATCCGGTTTTTCCGGGAGCAGATCCAGAAGCGCAGCCAAGGTTTCCTTCGCGGATCCGATCAACCCCAATTCGACCCTCGCTCTCCTCCCGATCTGCTCGCCACGAAGATCGATCTGGACAATTTTTGCCTCCTCCGGATAGAATTGGGTGTAGGGAAAATCGCTTCCCACCACCAGAAGGAGATCGCATCCCATCATCGCATGGTAGCCAGACGAGAATCCGATCAATCCTGTCATCCCAACATCGTAGGGATTGTCGTGTTCGATGAATTCCTTGCCGCGAAGGGCATGGACAATGGGCGCTTTGAGCCGCTCGGCAACGGCGAGAAGTTCCGCGTGGGCGTTTTGGCAGCCGGCTCCGCCAAGGATGGTCACTTTCCGGGCAAGACCCAACAGATCTGCGGTCGAGAGCAGCTCGGCCTCGCTTGGAATCGTGGAGGGAACTGCGTCAAGGATTCCAAGCGGTAGAGGAAGAGCGTCGCAAGGCTGAAGCGCGAGATCGCCTGGCATGACAAGGACGGAAACACCGCGCTTGACGATCGAGGTGCGCAAGGCGATTCCGAGGATACGTGGAAACTGGTCCGCATCGCAAAGCACCTCGCAAAAATGGCTGCAATCCTTGAAAAGAATTTCGGGATGTGTCTCTTGGAAATACTCCGATCCGAGCTCGCGGCGAGGAATTTGGGCGGCGATGGCCAGCACAGGAACCCGACTTCGGTGGCAGTCGTAGAGCCCGTTGATTAGGTGGAGGTTCCCGGGACCGCAACTGCCTGCGCAAACGGCGATGGCGCCCGTCAAATGGGCATCGGCTCCGGCGGCGAAGGCGGCGCTTTCTTCATGCCGTACATGGATCCACTCGATGGCGTCGTTACGTCGGATCGCTTCTGTCAGACCGTTCAACGAGTCTCCGACCAGCCCGTAGATCCGCCGGACACCCGCAAGGACCAACGTCTCAACAAACACATCCGCGACATTTTTCGTCATCATGAACTCCTTGCCAGAAATGGATCCCTGCAATTCTTATCTCGCACTGCCAGGGCGTCGTTCAGGTCGCAAGTTTCTTGCGGATCTCCTGCAGCTCGGCGCGTCTCTCCAGGGTCATCAGCGGATAGCTCATTTTCAGATTCCTCAGAGCTTCGATGACAATTCGCGAAACAATGAGCCGAGCATTGAGCTTGTCGTCCGCGGGGACGACGTGCCAAGGCGCCGCCTTCGTGCTTGTCGCGCCAAGACAGTGCTCGTAGGCCTTCATGTAGGCATCCCACAATTCCCGTTCGGCGATGTCGGCCTCGCTAAATTTCCAGTTTTTGTCAGGTTCGTCGATGCGTTTCAGGAAACGCTTTCGCTGTTCATCCTTCGAAAGGTGGAGGAAAAACTTGAGGACGCGGGTGTTGTTCGTGTCCAGATGTCGTTCCAACTCGACGATGGATCGGAACCGTTCCTTCCAGAACGAATCCTTCGGGCGGATGACTTCGGAAACGCCTTCCTTGCCCAGCGATTTGGGGTGCACTCGCACGACCAGGACTTCTTCATAATAGGAGCGGTTGAAAACGCAGATTTTGCCGCGCACCGCCAAACGGCAGGTGGTGCGCCAAAGGAAATCGTGTTGCGATTCTTCTACGCTGGGTTGCTTGAAGCCGTGGACTTCGCAGCCCTGGGGATTGATGCCTGTCAGTACATGTCCGATCACGCCGTCTTTTCCGGCAGCATCCATCGCTTGAAAAATCAACAGAAGAGAATGGCTGTTCGAGGCGTACAGGAGTTTCTGCAGATCGCTTAATTCGCCGACATCCGCGGCAAGCAATTCCTTGTATCCCTTTTCCGATTTGTAGAACGGCTTCATCCGAGTCGCCCATTTGTCCAGGTCGACCTTTGTTCCCGGCTGAACCTGGAATTCCTCCGGATCGATTTTCATGAGGCCCCCAAGTGTTTCGGATCATCCATCGCTGTTGGAATGCGAGAACTCGTGCTCTTCCATGGTCTCGGGCTGCGATTGACGAATGACATCCCTGGCACGTTCCGCCTCATCTGACCGGCCATGGAAAATCACCAGGTACTTCCCGGTCTTCAAGGCCATTTCGTGCCGCAGTATGCTGTCCACGGGAATGCCCATGCCCTTCATGCGGTCGCCCACGTTGTCGGAACCGACCGATGGTTCGTCCTTCCGGTGGTTGCGACCCACGATGGACAATTTCCGCAAATCGAATTTGGCGCGCTCCAGTTCCTTCACCGCATCCTGGGCTTCGGCGTGGGACGGATAGGTGGCGATGATTGCTGTGAGATCGTCAATCAATTTCAGTCTTTCTGTTGTCGGAAGGCCGCCTTCGGTTGAGCTTCCGATTCCGGGAATCCAGGATCAGGTATGGAGAAAAGCCAAAAGATCTGCATTGAGGCGATCTTTGTGCGTTTCCGTCAAGCCGTGCGGTGCACCGGCGTAAATCTTCAAGGTTGCGTTCCGGACAATTTTTGCCGACCGTAGGCCAGAGGCTCCGATCGGGACAATCTGGTCGTCGTCGCCGTGGACGATCAGGGTCGGAACATCAAACTTCATCAAGTCTTCGGTAAAATCGGTTTCCGAGAAGGCCTTGATGCAGTCGTAGGCGTTCTTGTGGCCAGCAAGCATGCCCTGAACCCAAAACCAGTCGATCATTCCTTGTGAAACCTTGACGGTGGGCCTGTTGGCTCCAAAGAACGCTCCGCTGGCGAGATCTTTGTAAAACTGGGATCGATCGGCGAGGCATTCATGACGCATTTTGTCAAACACCTCCATCGGCAAACCGCCGGGATTGGCTTCCGTGTTTAACATCAGGGGCGGAACCGCCGAGATCAGCGCAATTTTCGCCAGACGCTTGGTGCCATGGCGTCCCACGTACCTCGCGACCTCCCCGCCACCTGCAGAAAAACCGACCAGCAGGACATCCTTCAGATCAAGGTTTTCAATCAATTGCGAGAGGTCATCCGCATAAGTTTCCATGTCGTTGCCGTTCCAGATTTGGCTCGATCTTCCATGTCCACGTCTGTCGTGGGCGACGCATCGGTACCCGTTGGTGGCCAAGAACATCATTTGGGATTCCCAGCTATCGGAGGTCAAAGGCCACCCATGACAAAAAACGACAGGGGATCCAGAACCCCAATCCTTGAAATAGATCCGGGTACCGTCATTGGTTGAGAACATGTCCATTTGTGATTTCCTTGAGTTTGATGTCGGATACAAACCGACTTTGGTCCATCTTTGTTCGGTTTACGCAACCTTTGGCCGACGCATCCACCGCATCGATGGTGCTCCGTCGAAAACCTGCGGGGCTCACAAGTTGGTTTGAAGCTTCAATTCCACCGATGCCGCAGGCTCCAGAACCCGGAAGGTGAACGATTCCGTGAAGTACAGTTCCACGTGATGGGCGTCGTGCGTCTTGTACCCGATCGACAAGTCCTGACCCAAGGCCATTTCAAAATCGCCCCCCCGACGGGAAATAACAGCTCCACCTTCCAGTACCGGGCTCCAATGGATGCCGCCCGTGATCAAAGCCAAAATCCGCTCCCGCAAGGGATAGTCATGCGGGTCACCGGCCATGAGCCACTTGTAGGGTTGAGTCCCAAGGACCAGAGCGTACGGACCTCCAATTTCCGATTCCTGGATCGCCAAAAGGGCGATCTCTATGGATTCGGTAAGTCGAGTTCGATCGGAGCTCAATGGCACCGGTAGATGAGTTGATGCTCCCAACATTCCCTGGATTGCGGCTCCAGAAAAACCCCGATAGATCGCCATCTCTTCGAAGAAGGCCACATTCCGTGCAGCCTCTTTCAAGTTGTCCAAATCGGGGTTCTTGGCACCACGCACGACATCGTCCAAATCCCAGATCCGCAACGTGAACGGCACCCGGATTTCCACCAATGGCAAGACTTGATGCAGCCCCCATGTCACACCGCGCACGGCCTCATTGGTCTGTACGTCCAACCGTCCGAGGTTCACGGCGGCAAATTCCCAACCATGGGGCCCGTCAAAATCCACGAGTTTCCGTCCCGACAGGTTCCCTTTCAGGATGCGTTTGCTTTGAAGATCAATTTCTTTCCAGGCATTTCCCGAGATAGGTGCCATTTCGCGTCGAAGCAAGTCCGTCATAACATTTCCTTTTTTTGGAGATTCATTGCAAGCTTCCCAATCCCAGTCCGCTTCCATGAACGGAAACGGTTGGACTGTCGGAAACAGGTTCGATCCATGGGCCCGGCTTGAATAGGAATTTCTTGATTTGGACGTCAAATTCTGGCATGGCTTGACGAAGCCATTCCAGCAGCATGGCCGCGTGCTCGATCTCGTCATCGCGGTTGTGGATCAACAAGTCCTTTTGGGACTTGTCGTCCGATGCCTCGGAGCGCTGGTGGTAATAGTCGATCGCTTCCAACTCCTCTTGCAGGCTTGCGAGCGCGCGATGAATGCCCATCGCGGTGGCAGAAAGCCCTGTTTCAATCATGGCACTGCTCATCGGTTCGATCTCCGTGGTGGAATGTTGTCAGAATATGTTTGAGGCAGTGGAAGATCGCCACTGTCGCCTATCATTGCACCAAGCTTGCCTAAATCAAGGCGTGGTGCAGAATTCCGTTCTCTCGACGTCTGTTCGTGAAACGGAA
>CAIKAA010000410.1 GCA_903825275.1 uncultured Fibrobacterota bacterium
GGGCGTGGCGCTGTTTGAGGGAATGCAGAAGCCGCACCTTCGACACCTCGCCCGGGTCCTGCATCGCCGGGCGTTTGAACCCGATGAACCCATCTTTCGGCAAGGCGACATCGGAAGTGGAATGTACCTGATCCACTCGGGGCGGGTGCGGATCGTCGCCGAGGATCCGGTCCGTGGCGAGGTTCAACTGGCCATCTTGGAGTCGGGCCATGCCTTTGGCGAAATGGCCCTTTTCGATCACGCTCCGCGCTCGGCGACGGCGGTTGCCCACGGCGAAGCGGTTCTATACGGGCTGTTCGAGGCCGACCTGGATCAATTGGAAAGAACTCGTCCTCAAGCGGCGGCTCGGTTGTTGCGAAATCTGGGACTCTCCATCGCCTTGCGTCTGCGACAAACCAACGAACGACTCCAAGAAATGGAAGAAGGCTCGCCGAGGGGGCCCTTTTGAACCAATCACTCCTGGCGGTACGGGCAACCCCAGCCGGGGACAAGGTGTTGGCGGGGCTTTGGATCGCCTTGGTGGTGGGCTTGTTCGGGATGGCCTTTTTCTCGGCCTGGATGCTGCTCTTGCCACTCTTGCTCGGGTATTTGCTCGCGACCTTGTTGATGCCCTTGGTCGAGATTTTCGATCGACAGGGCGTTCCCAGGGGCTTGTCCTCGGCGGCGGTGTTGGGAACTTTGAGCGCCATTTTGGTCGGGATTCTCGTGCTGGTCACTCCGGTGGTCGTCGATCAAATCCAGTTTTTCCAACTCCATTCGCGGGAGTACTTGGAGATTGCCAGCACGCGATTGACAGGACTTGTCAACATCTTGTCGCAACTGGTTCCCCAAAAAGAACTGGATCATGCCAAGTTGGTGTTGTTGCAGAAATTGACGTCCCAAGGAAGTCTCTTTGGTTCGGTCCAGGAATTGTTCGACATTTTCCCGATCTTGGAAAACACCCTCCTCACCTTGGTGGTGGCGTTTTTCCTTCTGGCGAAGGGCGCCGAGATCCGCAGCGCCTTTGTCAGCTTGATCCCCAACCGGTATTTTGAAATGAGCTTGCGACTCATGTTCCGGGTGCAGCGCCAAACGTCGGATTATTTGCGCGGACAAAGCCTGGATTCGCTGGCAAATTGCGTGTTGATTTCCATCGCCCTCTCGGCCTTGCAGGTGCCCTATGCGTTGTTCATCGGGGTGTTCGCCGGGCTCGCCAACGCGGTTCCGTTGCTGGGACCGATCGCGGGCGGGATTCCAGCGGTTGGCTTGGCCCTTTTGGGAGCGACCGCCACTCCTTGGTGGTTGATCGTCGCGGCACTTTTTGTCGTCCACATGATCGACAACATGGTGATCTACCCGGCCACCGTTGGCGGATCGTTGCACTTGCCTCCCTGGGTCGTCATCTTGGGAATCGCCATTGGAAGCAATGTGGCTGGAATTTTGGGCATGTTGGTCGCCGTCCCCTTGATCGGGCTCTTGCGAGGTTTTGTGATCGAGTTGCACGCCAGCCTCAAGGGGTTTAGGATTCTTTGAGGGAAATCCCTCACCACTCCAGATTCGGTTGCAGCACCAACTTCCAGCCCTTGGACGCCTTGGATCGCAACGCTCCAGTGTAGCCGGGGAACAATTCTTGGACCACGCCAAAGGAAAGGGACCAGGCCATTTTTCCCTTCGCGAAAGGGAATTTCTTTCCCGCGATGGCGGACCATTTCAGCAATTCGAAATTAGGGACATTGGCGAAGGATGCTTGGTCGACATCGATCCGAAATTCCAAAGAGCTGTTGCGCAACGGATTCCAACCCGAATATTGGAAATCGGTGCGGTGGCGGTAAATGGAAAAGAAAACTGCGTCGCGAATGTTCGGGTTGAAGTGTTCTCGCAAGCCCCCACGAAAACTCCAGCCCATCTTGCGATCGGTCCGGATGTCATCGCCTTTGATTTTCACCTCGGCTTCGATCCAGTTGTCGGGAATCATCAAATTGTCGACGATATTCTGGCCTCCCCAGGTGAGAAGGAATCCACTGTAACCCATTCCGTTGACAGAATTTGTATCGGAACTAGAAACCAGACTGACGACGTTTCCGAAAAAAAGCGAAAGGGCCCATGGTTCCGGGAAGCCCTGGGTGACGGCTTGGACCAAGTTGGTTCCCTGGTAGTTCGCGTCGGAATACCCTTCGGGAGCCCATTTCCGCAGGGACCATCCGCCAATGGGAATCGGGTTTACGCTAACCTCGACCAAAACGTCGCGTGGGTGTCCCAAATGCTCCCAAAGCCACCAATCGGTGGCCCGTTCGCCGTCCGACACCAACCTTGCAATTGGGGCTTCGGTCAGGGATCGCGAGACATTGAAGGCGGTGTAATAAGGGTCTACCCATAGCTCGCAATTGAATTTGCCCACGGAGTCGGGTGACCACGTGATCGACTTGGACGGAACCATCCATAAAACAAGGAGGATCAACAAATTCACGGCTGCATTATAGCACCTGTTGCCGTCAGATCACTGCGAACCCGAAAGGAATTGTTCCGAGGGGCATCCCTGAAATGTCGCCCGTGCCTTCCTTCCCTAAATGATTCAAATAAATGAGTTGGCGAAGTCTATTGGTTTTGAGAAAACCTCCCTTCCAAACCGGGTCGGAAGAGGAACCGTCCGCGGTGTATCTTTAAGGCCATGGCCCTTCGCAAGTTACCACTTGGGATCCAGGATTTTCCTCGCCTACGCGAGGACGGATACCTCTATGTCGACAAGACGGCACTGGTGCACAAGCTTGTCAACGAAGGCAGCGTCTACTTCCTCTCCCGCCCACGGCGATTTGGGAAATCGCTTCTTTGCAGCACTCTAGCGGCTTACCTAGAGGGCCGCAAAGAGCTGTTTACTGGATTGGCCATCGAAAAGATTGAAGAGAAGTGGACCAAATATCCGGTCCTTCGCCTCGACCTCAATGCCGAGAAGTATGACTCGGTCGAATCCCTGGAAAACATTCTGATCTACCATCTGGTCCGTTGGGAGGCGCAATACGGGACGGCCATCGATGCCTCCCTGCCTGGACGCTTGCGAGGGGTGATCGAACGGGCCCACCAGGTTACCGGCCAACGGGTTGCGGTGATTGTCGACGACTGCGGAGGCAGGGATGCCGGAGCAGCAAACGCCCAAAGGGCGGGCCCGGAGGGCGGCCCACAGGATGTGGGCCGTGAATACGACAAACCGCTCCTTCAAACTTAAGACAATCCGGCCCTCAACAAAGATATGAGGACCGCCCTCAAACCGTTCTACGGGGTTTTCAAGTCGGTCGATGCGCACCTCAAGTTTCTGCTCTTGACCGGCGTGACAAAATTTGGCCAAGTTAGTGTTTTCTCCGATTTGACCACCGCAGGCAGGGATGCCGGAGGGGGTGCTGCGCCGAAGGTGCAGCCCGTAGGGGGCGACACCGGGATGGTGTTGCCCAACCAGCTCACCGACCTTTCCCTCCACCCTGACTACACAACGCTTTGCGGGATCACCGAAGAAGAATTGCTTGCTAATTTCCAACCGGAGCTTGGGGAGTTAGCCAAGGCTCAAAATTTGGAAATGCCCGATTGCTTGGCTAAACTCCGGTTGTGGTACAACGGCTACAAGTTCCACCAGAACGGGCCAAGTGTCTACAATCCATACAGCACCGTGAATCTTTTCCATCGACGGGAGTTTGTGGACTACTGGTTCCAAACGGGGACGCCCACGTTCTTAGTTGAACTGCTCAAGAAGACCAATACCGATTTGCGAGAGCTTGACGGCGTCCAACTGGAGGTCGGTGACTTCGCCGATTACCGACAGGACCCCGATCGCCCTTTGCCGGTGATCTATCAGAGTGGTTACTTGACGATCAAGTCCTACGATGCAGCTCTTCAATTTTACACCTTGGGCTATCCCAACAACGAGGTGAAGAATGGCTTCCTCCGCTTTCTGAC
>CAIKAA010000411.1 GCA_903825275.1 uncultured Fibrobacterota bacterium
ACGAACACGATCGAGTACTTGCCGTCGTCGCGCTTGGAGATCCAGCTCTGCAGCGCCTCTTGGTCGCTCGAGCCTTCCAACAAGGAGCCCGTCAGGGTGTTCGCCATCATCAGCATGGCCCAGTAGCTAGGATTGCGATGGTTCAGGCCCTTAGGGTCGCCAGAGGTTCCCAATACGCCGTTGTCACCCATGCGCTTGTCGCGACCGTTGTACATGGCCCAAAGGTTCGCGAGTTGGATGGGTGCTCCGGCCAAGTGACCCAAGTAATCGGCAACGAACAAGGCTTCGACAGGCTGCAGAATTTGGGGGCCAGGGTTGAAGTCGACCGAGTTCCACTCACTGAGCCAGATCTCGTACTTCTTGCCCTTCACACCATATTCGTCGATCTGCTTGCGGACGTCCTTCATCAAAACATCCGACTCCTGCGAGACCGCCAGCAACCCGGCATCGTTCTCGGTTCCAGAGGTCTGGGCGTAGTGGTGGACGTTCACACCGTCGATCACGTCGCCACATTCCTTGAAGACCGTCTTGTTCCAGTCGCCGGTCAGCTTCCAAACCGCCGAGATCTTGATGTCGGGATCGACTGCCTTCATGGCTTTGACATATTCCCGCACAGCCTTGCCGTAAGCGACGCCGCCGTCCTTGCCCCACTTCTCGTAGTACTTGTGCCAATCACCGTAGATTTCGTTGCCGATTTCCCAGTGATTGACCTTCGGGCCCTTGGTGCGCTTCTTGTTGACGTACTCGACCCAGCGTGCGGCGCGCTCTGGCGAACCGTCACCCACGTTGGCGGTGAACATCGGGTCGCAATTCACCTCGGCGCACCAATCCAGGAACTCGTCGGTGTCGACCAGGAAGTCCTTGTCCTTCAGGGTCTTTTCCCAGTCTTCCCAGTCGGAACGAAGGCCACCGGGATAACGGACCGAACCCCAGTGCGCGGCCTTCTGCAGCTTCACCGAAGAGGCATCCAACATTTCTGGCGCCCACAAGCCGACGTTGATGCCGTAAATGTCCGGAATCTTCTGGATCGTCTTGGACAAGCTGCCATTGAAAGTAGCCGGTAGCACAGGAGGCTGCTTGACCTTGGGAAGTTCCCTCAGATTGGTCACTTCGATCTTGGCGAGGTACAGGGTACCTGAAACTTCTCCACCCGGCTTGATTCCGTACAAGAAGACGCCGTCCAGATCCAAGAGGTTGTTCTGCTTGGCTTCGGGAGGTTGGTAGTAGGGGAACTTGAAGAAGTTCCGGAACGGAATCAAGATCTGATTCCATCCACGACCTGCACCCACCTTGGTCAAGAACATCTCGTGGTCGCGATCTTGGATCACGAAGTCGAACGACTGGAACGGCTTGTCGGTATAGAGCCACACCAACAGACCGTAGTGCTTGCTCCAATCCGTGAACAATCCATCATTGCCGGGAGTCCGAATTTGGGCGTCGAACCAATCACCTGGCTTGAAGTCGACCTTCAATGCCTGACCGGTGACCGAGGGGGGAGCTCCCTTGGGCAGTGGGGTCACGGCAATCTTGATGTCGGCGGACGAACCGTGTTGGGCAATCCACTTGTCGCCGAACTTGGTGAAGTCGTCGACGAGCTTGGTTGGCTCGGTGGACTTGAATGCATCCCAATACGCATCGGGATCGTAAATTCCCTTCGACGTCTTGGTGATTTGTACCTGATCGACGTAGAAGGTGATCGGTGTTCCTTCGGCAACCTTGTTGTCGTCCTTGCCGATCGAAACCCGGAATTCCTGGATCTTGGACCAATCCATCTTGGAGGGGAACTCGCGCCCGGCCTTGGCATCCCAGTAGGCGCCGTCGTCCATGAAGGCCTTGAGAGGGATGCGGACCTGGACCCATTCTCCCTCTTTGAGCACCGCATAGGATTCGCCGACAACTTTTGTCTGGACCTTCTTGTCGTTGCCTTGGTTGTCGATGATACCGACCATGTACTTCTTGGCGCCCGGTCCGGCTTTGACCCAGAACGTGACACTTCCTGTCTTTCGGTACTTGGTCAAATCCATGTAGCTGTTGTTGCCGATGGAAACGTCCACGCCCGACCACTCGTTTTCGAAGTAGATCGCCCAGACGCCCTTGTTTCCAGGGGTGTTGCAATCCAAAACCTTCTGCGTGGTCTTGCCACCGTAACCAAACGCGAAGCCGCCAGCAGGGTATTCGTCGCCAAAGAACGTGCCGGCAATTTCGTCGTTCAGCTTGACCTGCTCGGGAGTCGGTCCATCCGAAGACTTGTCCTTGTCCAGCCAGTCTTCGACCACAGGTGCATTGTCGGCGCCCACGGCATCGGCCATGATCTGGATGTTGTCGATGTCCACTTCAAACTCGGGATTGTCGCCGCGGTTGGTGGTCATACGGAATTCCTGGACCAAGTCCCATTGGAATGGCCACGGAATTTCGACCTGCTTGGTCGCATCCCAAGCCACGCCGCGCTTGCCGAAGTCCCGAAGTGGAATGACAAACGTTGTCCACTCGCCCTTCTTGAAGGTGCCGTACTTGCTCAAGGGAACCCGGACACAGGACTTCCATCCGTCCGATTTTTCGTCATCCCCAAGGCCCACCACGGCAATTTCGCCACCGAGTTTGGAACGAGCTTGGAAGACCAAAGCACCGGTGGCGATGTAGGGAGTCAAGTCAAAGGACATGTTCCACAAACAAACCGCGACGCCCGAATATTCGCGCACGTCTTGGGTGGTGTGCAAGAAGTACTCCGAACCATCGGCACCTTGGCCCTCGGCTTGGGAGATCTTGGTGTTGCCACCATAGGTGTAGGTGAATCCGCCTTGCTGGAAATCTTCGTCGTAGAAGGTGGCGACCGAGTACGCCTTGTCGGCAACCCCCTTCACCTTCGCTGCGGCCGATTTTCCAGCACCTGTCTCGGAGGACTGATTCGGGATGGGCTTCATGCAGCCCGTTAACCCGAGGCCCACCAGGGCCGCGATTGCGGCCATCGATGTGGTTCTACGCATTGGTTATTCTCCTGCGCCCTGGGTTGATCAGAAGGAGACCGAGATTTTGGTGGACCAGATGCTCTGGTCGAAATTGTATTCCGAAGCGTTCGGGAACTCGGTCGTGATCAGGTTGTACATGCCCAACAGGTAGGCACCTTCCATGACCTTGAATTCGAGTCCGCCAGCGAGGTTCGACTGGTTGCGGTCAACGGTGGTTGCTTTGTCCTTGCCCTGGATGGTTTGGTACCCTCCCAAGACGGACAAACGCTTGATCACGCCCACATACAAGCCGGCATTGATGGCCGTCGAGGTGTAATCGAGGGAAGTGCCGCCCTTGGCCGAAGATAGGCCAAAGGAACCCGAAATTTCAATCGGCATGTTCCAGCCGTTGATGAACCGATCGGCGCGGACGCGTGCGCCGGCTTGGATCTGTTGGAAATCCGCCTTGGCAGCGGCAACCTGGTTCAGAGAATCCAGGATGGTTCCCTTGGCTTCTTGCAACATGTAGCCATTCACCTTGACTTCCAGTCCACCCTGCATCAGGTCGACATCCAAGCCAAACTTGGGACCCACGCGGTTGGCAGAAGCCTCCCCAGTCGGCAGGACCAACTGAAGATCGCGATCCCAGAAGGATCCTTCCAATACCGTCATGTAAAGAAATGGTTTGGAGGTGAGTAGATCCTTCTTGGCATCATCGAGATTGCCGCTGTCCTTCGACTTCGCGATCGTGTCCAAATCAGCTTTCACTGCCTTGTAAGCCTTTGCGCTTGCTGCAGTCCAGCTTCCCAAGGCAGGATTCACCGCGCCGCCTACGTAATTGGAGTAGGCGAGCTTGTCGTAGGGGTCCTTTGCGTATTCATTGCGGTCGACAGCCATGTACCGGTGAACATTGTGGTACAACGCATCGAAGCTGTTGTAGTGGAGCAGGTCTTTGTACATGCCACCCGTGAGGTAGACATCCTGCTCCGTATTGAAAATGCGCCCCAAGGCGGAGACAAAGACTGGCGTTTGAGCGAGGTCAGAACGATACGCGGAGTCATTCATGACATATCCACCCATGGCCTTGGCCACCAAGTTGGAGGTCTTCCATCCAGCTGTCACACCCCCATTCAAGGCCATGCCGGTCTTGGTGGCATAGTTCGCGACCGTAAAGCCTGTAGTCCTCGTGCCAAAATATTTCCACGTTTTCGCTAGCGTCGCTCCGGTTTTGGATGAATCCGCTGTGGTTTTAGGGGCATCCAAGGTAATGCCATTATAAACGTCCCAAGAGGAGCTTGCGACATTTGCATCCAACTGGGCAATCAAATCTTGATTGCCAATGACGCTGGCTACATTCGCCCCAAAGAACCCCGCAATCACGTGGCCATTTTGGATAATTAAATCCTGTTTGCGGGCTACAGAATCCATCACGAGAAATTTGGATGAGCCATTTTTCACCCAACCTGAGGAGTCCGCGGCCACACTTTTTCCACCGAGAGAATCTCGGCGAGTATAGTGGATAAACGCAACCTGTTTGTCTGTATCCGAAGTGCCGTAAGTCGACCGCAGATCTTTGGTTTGGAGGAAGTTTACGCCAAGGGTCAGACCCTTTAAAAAGGAGACTGATCCTTTGGCTCCTAGAGCCCAACGATCAAAGTTGGCCATGGAGTCGGGCGAGCCGGTCAATTTGTCGCCACCGAAGTTGTTCCTGGCGGTGTTGACGGATGCGGGCGATCCAATCGGTGATGCCGTCAGCAACTTGGCTGCGAGGAAGGAAACGTCGAACGAGTCGATCTGCAGGGGCGGAACCGCCGCGCGGATTCCGATGTTCGCTCCCTGGAG
>CAIKAA010000412.1 GCA_903825275.1 uncultured Fibrobacterota bacterium
ACCGTCAAGTTCTGTCCAAAACTCGAAATCAGGGGATCTAATCACGATGGATGAGGGAGTCTCGATTCTGGTCTACGGACGAAACGATGGACACGGTTACAACCTTCCTCGTCGTGCGGCCTTGAGTTTGAACGCCATCGCGCACATCCTGAGCGATCGGGACGAGATCCTGTTTTGCGACTGCAACACCCCCGACGACCTGCCAACTTTTCCCGAGGCGATCTCCGACACCTTGACCGAGCAAACCAAACGCCTACTTCGCGTGATCCGGATTCGGCCGCGTGATTTTCAGAGGTTGGTCCCGGGAAGCCGGCTTCCGGTTTGCGAGCCGTTTTGCCGCAATGTTCTTCTCCGCCGAACCGACCCTTCGAGGCGGTGGATTCTCTCGACCAACACGGACATGTTGTTCTTGCCTCGTGAAGCTGGTGATTTCGCTTCCGTGATGAGGGAACTTCCCGATCGTCTCCACCTGGCCCCCCGCATGGAATTGCCAGAAATGATTTGGGAAGGGCTCGATCGAATGGATCCGGCTGGCGCCCTTTCGGTCTTGGGGCGGGTCGGACGCACCTTGAGGTTGGATCGTCTCATCGAAGCCGGTGAACCGGTGTTGTTCGATGGGCCAGGAGATTTTCAATTGTTCACCCGTCGACTTGGGTTTGAGCTGGGAGGATTTGACGAGACCATTTTGGACGGTTGGCATGTGGACGGAAATTGGTGCGCCAGAGCCTCGATGGCCACCGGAGGAAATCTCTCCTTGGCAGACCGCGTATTTGGATACCACTGCGACCACAACCGCGTTTCTACCGCGACGCATGCTTCGGGAAATCGCTTGGGTCCGAGCCTGGATCGGATCTTTCAGCCATCCACCGCGTCGCGCGTGGAGCTTCCCTGGGGCGCGCCTGAGGACGTCTTTGAAGAGCTAAAACTTCCGATTCGATCTGCCAGCTGGGAGGTCTTGGAGACCATCCTTCCGGTTCTGGCAAATTCCGTCTCTGAAAATCTGGATTCATCCACCCACAACCAGGGCCTGAGGTGCGACATGGTCGACATTCTGCCCCACCTTGCCAGTCACTTGCAGACCCGACACCGCCATCTGAAGATTGGATACCTGGGTTTTCGAAAGGCAATGCGGGGAAAACTCGAAGAGTGGGCATCGCTCGAAGGGCGGACTTTCGAGTGGCACGATGGATTCGGATCAAGTTCGGATCACGAGCCTTTTTGGGAAATGGTCCGAAATCTGGATGTGGTCCTTGTCGATGCCAATCCCGGTGACGGTGTTCCGGTTCCCGGGGCAGGTGTTGTCCCCAAGGACGGCCTGGATGGAATGGCTCGCAATGCCCGTGAAATGGTTGCTGGGCTCGATCGGCTGCGCGGTGAGTTGCTCAAAACGAAGGGAACACCTCCTCGGGTTTTGATGGTTTCGATCCAGCACAGCTGGTTGGAAGCGGAAGCGATGTCCAGGTTCCAGCTCACGCTTGCTCCCTTTGCCTCCAGGGTGCGGCCAGCGGTGGCTCTTCCCGACAAATCATGGAGAGGGAGAGTCCGCGAGATCGTTAGGAAAGGATTTAAACGGTGAGACGGGCCATGATCGGATTCGATGTCACCTTGCTGGCCCACGCTTCCAAAACTCGGTTTGGAGGCGGTGGAGTGGCTCGCGTGACCCGAGAGATCGCCGCGTCGCTGGTCGAAATCCCTGAGGTAGAAATTCGGCTAGGCACCTTTCTCGGGCCCCGATGGATCCAAGAGGCCAAACTTGCCTTGGCTCGGGGGGAGCCGAAAATTGGTCCTAGCGCCATGGCGCCTGCGGGAGGGCAAGAATGGATATTTCGCTTTTTGAACAAATTCGCGGACGATCCTTCCCGTCGAATCGACAAATTTCTGCTTCGGTTCGTCTTGCGAAGATGCCGAAACCTTTTGGATGAAAACTGGGGGCTTAGGGGATTCGATGGCTGCGACCTGCTCCATTCTCCCTTCTTTCCGATTCCCCCCAAGTTGCGCAACAAATCGCGCACGCTCCTGAGCGTGATGGACATGATACCCCTTCGTGTGCCACAATTTTGTGATCCCAATTTTATCGCCTGGTTCAAGAAGGAATTGATCCCCTCCATGGGGGTCCGAGATTGGATCCACTGCATTTCCGAGTCGGCTCGAAAAGACCTTCTTCAAGAGAGACCCGACCTGGATCCAAATCGAGTACGAGTCGTTCCCCTGGCGGCTTCCTCGCGATTCGCTCCGATTTCTTCCGCGCAAATGGACGGCAGAATGCGCGATCGGCTAGGGATTCCTCCGGGCATCGACTATTTCCTTTCCTTATCCACTCTGGAAGGAAGGAAAAATCTGGAAGGCGTGATCCGGGCCTTCCTCCTGGCCTGCAAAGATTCTCGATTCAAGTCCCATTTGGTACTTGCGGGCGGTTCCGGCTGGAAAACCGAACAGATCGAACGTGCCCTTCAAGGTGCAGGCGAGCAAGCCCATCGAATTCACTCGACAGGATTTGTTGATGACAGTCTGCTGCCCTGCTTGTATTCCGGAGCCAAGGGGTTTGTCTTCTTGTCGCGGTACGAGGGTTTCGGCTTGCCGGTTTTGGAAGCCATGGCATGTGGTGTTCCGGTGGTGGCAAGCAACAACTCCAGCATCCCGGAGGTCGTTGGGGATGCTGGATGTTTGGTTCATTGCGAAGACGTCGAATCTGCTGCTGAACGGATTCTTGTTCTGGACTCTGATTCTAGTTACAGGGGTGAACTTTCGGCCAAAAGCTTGCGTAGAGCCGCATTGTTTTCGTGGCAAAACACGGCCAACGAGTTGCGTCAACTTTACCGGGAAATCCTCGAATCTCCCGCCTGAGGATGTTGGCTGTCAGAAATTGACGGCTAACATCAGCTAGGCTCTATTCGTCAAGTTCCCTCGATGGACGTTCGTCAACCTCACGGCGATGGTCTCTCCGGCGTCCTTCCAAGTGAAGCGCTCCGCGTGCTTCGGGCCGGCTTTCCCCAAACGATGTCGGAGAAGGGAATCGGTGGCGATGCGCTCCATTCCCTGTGCCATGTCCGAGACGTTGTGGCCATCGACCCAAACCACCTCCTCGCCCAACACCTCGGGAAGACAGCTTGCGCGTGCGGCGACTACCGCTGCTCCGGCGCGCATGGCCTCCAGGGGCGGCAACCCGAAGCCCTCCAAAAGCGAGGGGAAGACGAAGGCGAGGCAATCCTTGTAGAGGGCCTGGAGCCTGGCGTCCTCCACCCTGCCCAAGCAAAGAACATGGTCGGCGACGCCTGCCTCTTGGGCCCAGGTTTCCACCATCTTGCGGCGAAAGGGCGCCATCGGTCCGGCCAAGACCAGCTTGAATTCGGTATTCCCGGCATGGCGAAGCCGCGCGAAGGCCTGCACCAGGCGCTCGACGTTCTTGCGCGCTTCGATCGCCCCGACATACAAGAAGAAGGGCTGGCCAATGTCGGCATTCGATCCTTCGATGCTCTTCAGGTGATCCACGCCCGGATAGGCGACCTGCAGCCGATTGGCACTTACCCCCAAAAGCTCGCGGGCGGTTCTGGCCACCTCGTGGGTGATGGGGACGACGAGATCGGCGCTTCGCCAGCGATCGGGGAGACGCCGATTCCACAGCCAGCGATTGCCTCGCCGGTAGGTGTCGACATAGACCTTGCGATCCAGCAGGGGGATCAGATCGTACATCATCAAGGCGGTCAACAGGGAGGATTCGGGATGGGGAAACAGAGTGGTTTCGGTGGCGAAAAGTGCGTTCGCTCCGGCTTGGTTGGCGAGCCGAGGAAGAACGCGCGAGAACAGAAATTGTCGCTGCCACGGTTCCAGCCAGCGCAAGAAACCCTGGTGTCCAAACCTCGCGACCGGGGAGGACGGCAACATGCGCTCTTGGCCCCAAACACAAGCTTCCACAACCTCCCAGCCTCGGGCCTGCAAGCTTTCTGCCACGTTGGGAATCAGACAGGAAACAAATCGGCCAATGCCGCGCTGGCTCGATTCAATCGCGATCGGGGTTGTGTCCAATAGAATTTTCGGCATCGCCCCAAATGTACAGTCGTCGAATCCCCCCCAAAGCAGGAAAGGCGTAACGACCAGAAACTAAGCCTCCCCGTTGGACGGACGGAAGCATCTCTTTCTTCTCAAGCAGCAGCAGGACTCCCGCCATTCGTAAACGAAATTTGCGCAGCACCTTTCACGGCCCTAAATGACCAGCGACTGTCTGCGCTGTTTTGCCTTCCTTCCCCCTTCCCAAAGTCTCCAGTCGCCCCTCTCCGCCTGTCAGAGAGGGGAATGGGGTGAGGCCCCCGGGGCCTGGGGGTGGGAAACCCCCAGAAAATCCTCCGGAGCCGCTCGGCTCGGAAAATCCAAAGTGCCGTTGGGCCAAAAAACACAAGGCTTTGTCGACATCAGTTAAGTTCCCCGACATCCCGCCTAAGGGGCCAAACAAGGTGACCCACTCCCCAAAACCCTGCCTCAATTCCGAAAAACCCCCCGCGCCCTTCGGCCCTGCTAGAGTAAATTGACCTCGTGCCCAAGCATTCACGTCGACCATCACCCCAACTCTCCGAGGGCGACCAGCCCCTCGCGGTGCATGTGGATGCCGCGATTTTGGGCGTGTCGGAGTTGTATGCCTCGCAGCGCGCGGGGATTTGGCGGTTTGTTCGGGACTGGCTGAATTCTTTACGCAATCGTCCAGACTTGGACATTTCCCTGGTCTCCTGTGGCCGGGGAATTTGGAATGAGCTGGCCTTGGAAACGGCGTTGGCCACCAACCGATTTGACATGGAAGGGTTTCGTTTCCTGCAACGCCCCGGTCGATTGCCGGGGATCCGCAATGGGTTGGGGGCGGTCACTCGGTGGCTTTTCGCCCTGCGTCATCACCGGATCTTGAACACCACCGGCGTTTTGGGGGGGATGTTGCTTTGCCAGGCGGGCTTGCAGCGCAAGCTTTGCCAAGTCACCCGGGGCATTTACCACTCGCCCTTCCATCCCCTCCCCGAGCTGCCTCTAGAAGTCTCGCGCACCCTCACCGTGCATGACATGATTCCGGTCTTGTTTCCCGAATGGTTTGGATCGACAAAGCACTTTCGGGCCTCCTTGGATTCCCTCGATCCTACTCGAGACCATGTCGTGGCGGACTCGAACAGCACACGCAATGACTTCCTCCGGCTTACGGGATTCCCTTCTTCGCAGGTTCACGTTGCCCAACCTGGAATTTCCAGTCGTTTTCAACGACTGGACCGAGACCAGGCCCAAGCCAAGATGAGGGAACTGGGGATTCCAAAGCGATTCATCCTTTCGGTCGGGACGCTCGAACCGCGCAAAAACCTTTCCATGCTCCTGAAAGCGTTTCGCAAAATTGCCGAGCGCCCGGGATTCGAGGAAGTTCACCTGGTCTTGACAGGTGCCAGAGGATGGAAAAACGCAGGTTTCGACCAGACCCTTTCCGAGCTTGGATCGGTACGCCAACGGGTTCTGGTGACGGGATTCCTACCGGATGAAATCCTGCAGTGCATGTATGCTGCCTCGGAAGTTTTTGTGTTCCCGAGTCTCTATGAAGGATTTGGATTTCCTATTCTAGAAGCGATGGCATGCGGGGCGGCTGTGGTCGCGATGAACAATTCCAGTCAGCCGGAAGTTGCCGGGGAGGCGGCTCTTCTCTGCGCGGAAGCGACGGCCGACGCGATTGCAGAAAATATCTCGATGGTACTTCAAAGTTCAGAGTTGCAACAACGGCTCCGATCGGCAGGTTACGAAAGAGTGAAGCTGTTCTCGTGGACGGAATGTGCCCAAACGTATGCCTCGATATGGCAAGGCATGACGGAGTTGAAGAAAAGATCATGAAAAACTGGATGAAAGGTCGGTGAGGATTGGGGAGAAAACTCAACTTGGGATGCGGAAGGGATATACGACTAGGTTGGGAAAACCTAGATTGTGTGGCGCTGGAGGGCGTCCAAATCATCCACGATCTGAATCAAATCCCCTTGCCGATCGAGGATGGTGTTTACGAGGAAGTGCTCTGTCAAAATATCCTCGAGCATGTGGACTACATACGGCTTTTGGGAGAAATCCACAGAGTCCTGATCCCGGGTGGCCGGGTGCACATTCAAGTTCCGCACTTCACCTCTCGGAATAATTTCGATGATCCGACGCACATTCACCAGTTTTCTCTGACCACCTTCCGATTTTTTATCCAATCTCATCCGCGGAATTAGTATTTCAGCTACGGTTTTTCTCGAATCTCGAATCTCCAATTGCTGTTTGAGAAGTCGAAGTATTTGATGTACAACTATTTGTTGGAATGGGCTTTCCCGCTCCTTCCGGCCCCTCGGTTTTTGTACGAGGGCACCTTTCTGCGTAGCCTTTTCCCCGCAGAAACC
>CAIKAA010000413.1 GCA_903825275.1 uncultured Fibrobacterota bacterium
AACAAGTCTGTACAAAAACAGCTCACCGCATCCGAACCAAATTACCCCCCCATCCAGAATCGATTCCGTGGTCGAGTCCACAAAGAGAGGAACTCCACAAATCCTTGGCCCATTTTTTAGCGATCGTCGACGATCCGTTTTTCTTAAGTGATTTTCCTGATACCAATGCTTATCATACTGAACGCGAACAATTGAAATCCTGTCTCCATGAATTTAAATTCCTCCTAGATGCGATTCAGGAGGGGTATTCCATTGAATCGATGGAAGCGAACTATTGGCTTGGAAGATATTGTTTATTTCATTATCGACAACCGATTCTAGACTCAAAAACAAGGCGGAAATATTACGATTCCACCCTGATGTTCTTCCGAAATTTCTTGATCAACCGGGTGGATGGAATTGAAAGCGAGTCCAGCCGGATTCATGAAGTTTTCTTTGATCTGGCCGAGCTATCCCCCGAAATGGCAAAAAAACTATTGAAACATTTGCGAAATATCCAACCGACCATGTCGCGGCTGAAAGAAAAGCTTGAGAACATGGGGGTGATGACGGATGATCGCGACAAACGTGTTTACCGAACCATTCATATCGGTCCTACCGAATGGTTGGCCGAAAACCTGAGATTCGCTGGCTCTGAAAATGTTTTGGACAAGACGTTCCACCACTACGGTTACACTCCTGGAATTTGCCCCATTGGCTGGAGATTTCCCAATCACGGGGATTTTGAACAACTGAACCAATACCTTCGTGATCATGTCAAATCGGAATCTGAAATGTATGGCAAGTACGGGTTTTACGCCCAAAACTCGGGTTACATCATAAAATCCAAGCCGGATCTTCCACCCCTCGATCCCGCCAATGCCTATCTGATAAGCGTGGATATGCTCGAAGGAATCCCGTTGGTCTCACACAAAAAATTGGTTTGCGATCCGTTGGACGGAATCTATTCTTTTGTGGACATGGAGCCTGACCTGGTTCCCGAAGCGATAAAATCATCTTTAAGATGCATCCGCATTTCCGCTACAGATTTCCAATTCAATTAAGCCTTGGAACATATTTAATCCCTTTGTTGGGGCTAGATGGCTTCTCGCTTCCTTGATTCTCCAGAAAATCGTTTGGGGACTCTCCGAGGGGTGTGGCGATTCGAAACCCCGCTTTTCGTTTTGAACCCTGGAGCGGTTCCACTTGAAACAGGCCTTGTCACGACGACGCGAGGCCTTGGTTTTTGTAAGACATTGGCACGGGCCTTGATGAAAACCCCGTTGTGTGCGTTACTTTCCCAGGAAAATCCCAACCATGTCTGCAACCGATTCCACCCCCAAGCAACCCCTCGAACTTTACGGCCGAGACCTTACGGAAATGGCGCGATTGGGCAAGCTCGATCCCGTCATTGGCCGTGACGATGAAATTCGTCGCACCATCCAAATCTTGAGCCGCCGCACCAAGAACAATCCCGTGTTGGTGGGCGAGCCCGGGGTGGGCAAAACCGCCATTGTGGAAGGGTTGGCCAAGCGGATTGTCGACGGCGATGTTCCCGAAACCCTCAAAGGGCGGCGGGTTGTGGCTTTGGACATGGGGGACCTGATCGCCGGTGCCAAGTTCCGGGGCGAATTTGAAGAGCGCTTGAAGGCGGTGCTTTCCCAAGTCCAGGAAGCTGCCGGACAGATCGTGCTGTTCGTGGATGAGCTCCATACCGTCGTCGGGGCGGGAAGGGTGGAAGGATCGATGGACGCGGGCAATCTGATGAAGCCCCTCCTGGCTCGCGGTGAACTGCGGTTGGTCGGTGCCACCACCCTGGACGAATACCGGTTGCACATCGAGAAAGACGCGGCCCTGGAGCGTCGCTTCCAACAGGTGCGCATCGACGAACCCGACGTGGAAAGCACCATCGCCATTTTGCGCGGCTTGCGCGAGCGCTACGAGGTCCACCATGGCGTGCGGATCAACGACGCCGCCCTGGTGGCAGCGGCCGTCCTTTCGCGGCGCTACATCGCCGATCGGTTTCTGCCCGACAAAGCCATCGATCTAATCGACGAATCGGCCGCGCGTCTAAAGATGCAGATCACCTCGAAACCCGAAGTGTTGGACGAAGTCGATCGACAAATTCTGCAAATGGAAATGGAACGTCTGTCGTTGCGCAAAGAAAAGGATGCGTCTTCCAAGGAGCGGCTGGAACGGCTCGAAGCAGATTTGAAAATTTCGCGAGTGCGCCAGAAGGAGATTTCGGAACGCTGGAAGTTGGAAAAGGACAAAATCCGTCACCTTCAAGAATTGCGCGGCCAAGTCGATGCCGTGCGGCGCAAAGCGGAAGAGGCGGAACGGAAATACGATCTGGCTGCGGCCTCGCAACTTCGCTATGGCGAGTTGGCCGGCCTCCAGAAGGAATTGCTTGCGGCCCAGACCGAATTGGAACAGACCGAAGGCCATCGCCTGCTGCGCGAAGAAGTGACAGAAAATGACATAGCCTCGATCGTCTCCAAGTGGACAGGCATTCCGGTGGCGCGGCTGGTCCAGGGCGAATCAGAAAAGCTTTTGGCGCTCCCCGAAAGACTGCACCAACGCGTCGTCGGACAGGATCGCGCCGTCCTGGCGGTTTCGGAAGCCATCCAACGATCGCGAGCTGGATTGTCCGACGAGAAACGCCCGGTCGCGTCCTTCTTGTTCCTGGGTCCCACCGGAGTCGGCAAGACCGAACTCGCCAAAGCTTTGGCCGAGGCGCTGTTCGATTCCGAACAAGCCTTGGTCCGCATCGACATGAGCGAATACATGGAACGACACAGTGTCTCGCGCTTGGTGGGCGCGCCTCCGGGATACGTGGGATTCGAGGAGGGCGGCCAGCTCACCGAGGC
>CAIKAA010000414.1 GCA_903825275.1 uncultured Fibrobacterota bacterium
CTAACCAGGAAAATCTATTGAACCCCCTACGACCATCGCGGATGCCGAACACCTGGAGCTTCGCCACGCTCCTGTCTTTGATTTCGGTACTGGGCTTCTTGAATGATGCCCAGGCTGCCTCTGTCAAACAGACCGCCTCACTTCAAAAAACGATCCTCTTGAAAAATGAAAGCCCTTCGCCCTACCTCGAAAAGGTGGTGGAAGTGAAATGGTCTTCCCTGGATAACGGCAAGGAGAAACTGGACACCGCAAAGCTGATCGTGATGGACAAAGGCACCAAGGAGCAAGTTCCCGTGCAATTCGAAACCTTCGGCGACAGTGCGATCCGCAACTTGTTGATCCAAGTCGATGTTCCCGCGAAGCAGTCCAAAGAGTTCGTGGTGACCTACGGAGTGCGCAAACCGATCGAAACCAAAACCTTTGGGCGCTATGTTCCCGAGCGCAAGGAGGACTTCGCCTGGGAAAACGACAAGATCGCCTTTCGGATGTACGGAAAAGAACTTGAAAAGACCCCCAGTGAAATGGGATTAGGCATGGACGTCTGGGTCAAACGCGTCAGCCGCATGATCTTGAACGAACGCTACAAGCGCGGGGAATACCACATCGATCACGGAGATGGGATGGATTATTACCACGTCGGAATGACGATGGGCGCGGGGAATATGGCACCATTTGTCAATGATTCGATTGTTGCTTCGAAGAACTACGTCTCCTATAAAGTTTTGGACAACGGCCCCCTGAGAACGTCGTTCCAGCTGTTTTACGATGAGTGGGCCGTAGGGACCAAAAAGGTCAAGGCCACCAAGACCTATTCCCTCGATGCGGGCAGCCAATTGAACAAAATCACCGTTCAATATTCTCCCTATTCCGATTCGGGAATCCCCGTCGTTGCGGGTATCGTCAAGCGCCAGGGCACCGATACTTTGAACATCGATACTGCCCAGGGAACCGTCGCCTATTGGGAACCCAAGCACGGCCAAGATGGGATCACGGGCGTGGCGGTCATCCTCAACAATCCAAACGTTCAACCTTTCATCAAGAACGGCCAGATCCTGCTAAAGACCACCACCGACAAGAGCCACTCGATCACCTACTACGCAGGTGCGGTGTGGGACAAGGCGGGTCGCATCACGGATGCTCGGCAGTGGACAGAATATGTCAAGACATTCAAGCAGCAGCTGGATATTCCTGTGATCGTTCGGTAACCAGTCGGCGATCTGGTGGGATCCAAACTGGCCTTGCGTTTTTAGAAACCGGACGGGAGGAGCGACTCATTCTGCCAAATGGGTCGCTTCAAGGGATGCGAATCGCGCGGGCCGTGTTGTCATGGTCGATCAAACGGCAAACTCCTGGGGTGGGGAACCAGCCCAGGATTAAAGCTTGAGTTGCCCCGAGTTGTGTCCTGGTCTCTCTAATCCTACCATGCAGTCGCGTTTCCGCATTGGGTTCGTTGTGTAGGTTTCTCTGGTCATGTGGGCAGACGTGCTATACCAGGGGCCATTTCCTTCATTCGTTATTGATCAAGTAAATATTTTATTGTTGAGTTGCATTTTAAGTCAAAATATAAGGTGCCATCTTCTCCGGACAGATTTCCAATTAAGCTAATTCGTCGAATTGAATCGGCGGATGAAGTTGGCTTCTTTTGGCAATAAACCGAGACGGTGTCGCCGTTTATTGATTCCAATGTCAAATTGAATTGGTGGACTTCTCGATTCGTTGATTTGAAGTAATTGTCTGCAGGATAGAAGTATCGATCGGGGAGATTGCTAGAATTCTTTGAGGAGGAATCGACTGCATACTCGTTGCATTGAGGGTGGGTCAATCTCGATGATGAACAGCCGGTATCAATAAGTGGAATCAATGGAATAAACAATAGCGGAAAAGCGTAAATTAGCTTTTTTAGGGTGCTGGTGTGCTGCCGCGTTGAATCGTTTTTTAATATACGGGGTAATGAATTTAAATCGATCGGCAAGTGGCCGTTTTTATCGCATCGGAAATTGGATTTAATATTCATGTCAACATCAAAATACGATCTTTTGTTTGCCCCCGAAGGGTGTTCTGTTCCTGATGGATTGATCACGAAGCGGTCCTCCGCCGAGCGTGTCCCCATCCGAGGAAAAAGGATGGCTCGGTGATCTGGTTAATGCCGCTAGGGGGGCGGATTGGCGGCGATTTGGCTTAAAATGAGAAAAAATCTCATTGGTTGACAAAAATTGGAGAAAGCTCCTCGGAAGACTTGTCATGGAGTCTGCAAGGAGCGATACTTGTACGAATAGTTCAGATCTCATCGAATCTCGGAAAGTTTAAAAAAGAAGCAAATCGTTCCATTGGCTTAGGTCTTTGGCTTTCCATATTCCATAGATCATCATAATGTGGATTCTCTTTTCGCGAGGGAATTGGATTTTGATGTTCCTGGGATAGACGTTTCTTTTGTCTCTGCGAACCTGCGATCTGAATTGAATCCTTGCTCGATTCCGACAAGGATAGGTGATCTCCTGTTTAAAAAAAAGGGAATTCATGTTGACAAAAACAAAACAAATTGGGATTGTGGCGATGGCCATGACCTTTGGTTTGTCGAGCACCGCCTCGGCATTGCATCCAATGGGTTTGCTCTCGGGAGGGTCCGAAAGGCTTCTTCCTCGGGCCCCCGCTCTTTTTAGCGGCGTTTTGCCGACTTCGGCTGATTTAACCTTCAAGGTTCCGACTCCAGGAAACCAAGGTTCTTTGGGCAGTTGCGTGGCTTGGGCAGTGGGTTATGCGATGTTTTCTGAGGAAGTGCTGGTAAAAACCTTGTGGGGTTCTCCCAATATCCCTGCCCATCAATTCAGTCCTTCCTGGATCTACAATCAGATCCACGTTTTTCAATCTCCAGACGGAGGCGGATCCTTTTTTGGAGACGCCTTGAACCTGATCCGGGACAAGGGAGCGGCCACTCTTGCGACAATGCCCTATGACGGAAGTTTGGGTGCCTGGAGTGCGCCCATTCCCACCGCGGCTGCGATGGAAGCGCCAAAGTATAAATCGGGCCAATGGGCTAGTTTGACGGCGAGCGATGTCGCAGGAATCAAAGCGTATCTCGCTGCCGGAAAACCCATCATCATTGGGATCGATGTATTTCCCGACTTTGATCAGCTTTCACCGGCCAATCCCGTGTACGATAATTTCACGGGCAACTCTCGGGGACGCCATGCCGTAACCCTGATTGGATATGACGACTCCAAGCAGGCGTTCAAGCTGATCAATTCGTGGGGAACGACCGATTGGGGAATCGGTGGATATGGTTGGGTCGCGTATTCGGCTTTTGGGGTGAATATCCAAGAAGTCTATGTGAACACCGGAGATCCGATCGTTTCCTCGGGATTTTCCAGCACCAGCAGTTCCAGCCAAGGACTTTTGGGTTACGACCTGCTGAACGCCGGTGACAAAATCGTGCCGCTCGGTTTGGATGGCACGAAAAAGAAGAGCTTGGTTTTGTACCGGGCCAATGGCAACAAGATGTCGGTGGTCCATAGCTTAGGCCAAGCGGGATATGAACCATTGCAGATCGGAACGATTCACACCCTTAGCGCGGCAGGTCGGGATATTTTCGACAATTCCGATCAATTCCTGTATTCCTCGATGCAATTCACCGCAACCGAGGCGACCATTACCGCGCGGGTTCTTGGGTTGACCAACACCAATGATTTTGCCAAGGCCGGGATCATGTTCCGCGATGGCCTGGCTCCCGATGCTCCCAACGCCATGATCGAGATCACGGCCAACGCCGGGGCCAATTTCCAGTGGCGTTCGACCAAGGGAGGAGTGAGCAAAAACACTCTGTTGGGAAACAAGTCCACCTTCCCCAGCTGGGTGCGTTTGGTGCGCAAGGCCAATACCATCACCGGCTTCGTGTCGGCGGACGGCAACACTTGGACCCAGGTCGGGGCTCCCGTGACTTTTGGTGCCTTGAGCACCGACCAGCGGATGGGGCTTGCGGTCACCTCGCACAACCCTGCGACAAAAACTGTCGCGTCCTTCGACAACCTGGACTTCAATTTCCTTCTTCACCCAAATCTGACCGATCTCAACATCGGAATCACAGGTGGTACCCGCGTTTCGGTGGCCTCCGATTTGCCCATCAACGGATACCCACTCCCCCTGAACTTGGTGATTCCCTTCGATTTCAACGGCGACGGGTCTCAGGATTTGCTTTTGGCCAATCCGGGAACCGGATATTCGGGCATCTTCCAAAGCCAAGGTCCCAGCGGCGACTTCAAAACCATCAAACGGAGCAACGCCCCTCTTGCCGGCTTGGATTTGATGAATCCTGCCGACCAGATTTTGGTCACCGATTTCAATGGCGATGGACTGGACGACTTGGTGATGTATCGTCCTGGAACGGGAATGATCCGCATCGCTCGTTCCAATGGCAATGGGACGTTCACCACGGTCTTTGGCAGCAACACCGGTATCAATGGGGAAGATCTCCTGAATCCTGCGGTCCGCATCCTTTCGTTTGACCTCAACGGCGACAAGAAAAAGGACTTGGTCGTGTATACCCCGGGGATTGGTCGGATTTCGGTTTTGGTCTCCACGGGAACGGGCACCTACCTCACTGGCACCACCAGCCTCGTTTCGGGAATTCTCGGATTTTCGCTTCTGGGAACCAACGATCAAGTTCTGGCGGCTGACGTGGATGGGGATGGCAAGGATGATTTGATCCTGTATCGCCCTGGCTTGGGTTTGAACTCGGTCCTCACCGTGCTCAAATCCCTGGGCAATGGCGCGTTCACGCCCACTTATTCCGGAAACGGAGTCACACCTCTCGGTGGCTTCATCATGGCCCAATCCACCGATCGACTCTATGTCGGGGATTTCAACGGAGATGGCCGTGCCGACCTCTTCACGTACCACCAAGGATTTGGAACCGTGTCGATCGCTTTGGGAACCACTGCAGGCACCTTCACGAACGCCTTCCTCGGCGGTGCGGGGTTTGGATCGTTCGACTTCAAGAACACGGCTGACCAAGTGGTGATTGCCGACCAAGACGGAAATGGAGCCAGTGATTTGATCAGTTACCGGCCAGGATTGGGATTGTTCCAGACCACCTGGTTCGGCTTCTGATCTCCTGTGGGGACTGGCGTTACCCGCCTCCATGAATCGGGCGATGCCAGGATAGGTGTGTTCGAAAAGCAAGCATTGGTTGAGGGGGCCGGAGATTCACCTCCGGCCCCTTTCGCGTTGGAGGAATCCGGCATCGGTAGAAATCACCACCAGGTAACCAAGTTGGGAAGGAAGGGTTGGTTTAGATGTTTCGGAGTTTCCTCCCCAACGCGAAGGAGGTGACGGAAGGTTGGGCCTGCACCCTAGTGAGGCCTTCTCCGGGAGGTTTCCAGGGAAAATCAAGGTTGAAATCTATCTGAGTTTCCTTTCAAATCACGATAAATAAAGGGCTTGGCGGAAATCTGCTCCTGCAACAGTTTCCTGCGCGGCATTTTGATCCGTAGGATGATTTGACGGCCAGGCGGCGTGAATGGGTGATTGGCACGCTCCTTGTATTGGAAGGAGTCGAACCGCCGAGAGAATCGGCAACACCTCACACCAGGAGCCCAACCATGAACACCAAGAACCTCACCACTGCCTTTGCCTTCGCCTTCGCCTCGACAATTTCTGCCCAGGCCATCGCGACATCCAGCGAGACTCCCGCCGTCGTGGAAGGCATCGAAACTTCGCATCCCCACAAGATGCCGAAGTTGATCAGCATGGAGACGGCAGAAATTGTCGAATCCTACGGGATCGGGTTTTCGGGAGGAGGAAACATCCACCGCGACCTCAAGGAGGGAAAAGGGTTGGCGGGCACCGCCTACATTGGATTGGGCGATGTCGTCGAGTTGGGCTATTCGATGGAGGAAGTGAAGACCACAGGAGTGGAATCGGATCGCCTCACCAGCGGGCACATCAAATTGGCCATCCTGCGGGAATCGGAACGCTTTCCCGCGCTAAGCCTGGGGTACAGCTCTACCCTGAACGGGTCGATCACTTCGACTCCTGCCCAACCGAGCGGATCTAATCAGTCCTTCAATCTGGAACGAGGCGTGATCTTCGCTGGGCTTTCCAAATCCTTCCAAATCTCGGATTGGAAAATTGGCGTCCATCCCAGCGTGGAATACGTCTCGGACAACCTTCCCTCGGGCAGCCAGACGGGTCCGACTCGCGAGGTCGTGGAGCCCGCTTTGGCCCTGACCTGGCAGCAGGCTCCCCAAGTGATGTACATGGCCGAAGCAAAATGGGGTTCTGCAATTGATCTCGCAACCCTTTCCGAGGCGAATCTTTCCGGAGTGCGGGAGATCGAAACCAATTTGGGGGTCCGTTTTTACTTGCGCAACTGGTTGTTCATGGATGCCGGAATCCGTCACAGTGAAATTCCAACCCTGGATCGCAAAACGACGGGAATCCACGCCAACTTTTCTGGAGTGATTCCGTTGAAGTCCATTGGGAGCCGGATGTTTGGGGGATGATTTGTCACTCGAATCGACCTTCACCTGATTCAAGGAATCCATCAATGATCATTGCCACAATTCTTCACTTGACCTCGATCCTTTTGTTTGGAGCCCAGGTCGATACGGCCAAAACTCCAAAAGGGATGCTGGCCGTGCTTAGCATCGAGAACACCACCGGAAGCTACCAGTCGTTTGTCGACGGGATGCCTGACATGATCGTGACCGAATTGGTCAACCAAACCGATGAAGTGTTGGTGGAACGGACCAAGGTGGTCCAGGCGATGAACGAACTGAAGCTTCAGGCCACGGGCCTTGCCACCGATGGGAATCGCAAGTTGGGCCAGTGGATCGGAGCCGAAAAGGTCTTGTTGGGTTCCTTGAATCGATTCGGTGCCGGAACTCGTCTGGATCTGCGCTTGATCGATGTGGGGACTGGACAAATTCTGGCGGCGGCATCGTCGCAAAGCGTGTTGGGAAATCAGCCCAACGAATTGTTGAAGGCCACCTTGGACGAGCTCTTGCCGCACCTTCGCCTTAAATCGACTCCGGTCGTTTTAGACCCGCGTTCGATTCCGGTTTTGCCGCGAAAACTGGATGACTCGCTTCCCCGCAAGACTGAGGTTACCAAAAAGGTCGATACGGGGGATTTGAAAGTTCGGTACCGGACTCGGCTCAGTTTGCTGACCGAACAAACGGTTCCCTTCCAAGTGATCCGGGTCTACCTCGACGGGAAATGGGTGGCTGACAGCCCACTGATCAATGCGATCGATCAAGATTTCGTCTTGTTCGAGGGAAAGGTGCGCGAGGGCAACCACGACTTGCGCATGGAGCACTGGATCGCCAATGGCAAAGGGGTGCGTTCCAAACTGTTCCCCAACCAGCCCGTCGCGAATACGGTGTTCATTCCGCCCCGCGAGGCCGTGGTGGTGGAGTATCGGATGAAAGTCGAAGTGGTGGGATTCAGCTACGAGGGTCTGAGAATTCAATGACCGGGTGAAACGAGCGGATTCCACAATCCTTTGTGAAGGGATGGACGTTTTGGACTCCAACCTTGGCTTTGGATGGTTAGACTTCTCTTCCGGTGTGTTCTGTCGGATGTTTGGCGGAATCATCGAAACACAGCGAGGATGCTCATGGCCGCCGAAAAGACCGCTCCCGAGAAGTTCGTGTTCTACATGCACCGCATGTGCAAGGAATACACCTCTAACAAGGTGATCCTGAACAACATCTCGTTGTCCTTCTACTACGGCGCCAAAATCGGCATCATCGGGTCCAACGGTTCGGGCAAATCCACCCTCTTGCGCATCATGGCCGGAATCGACAAGGACTTTTCGGGCGAGGCCTGGATCGAGTCGGGACGCACGGCAGGTTATCTGCCCCAAGAGCCGGTCTTGGATGCGGGTCTGACGGTGAAGGAAAATGTCATGAAGGCGGTGGCCAAGAGCCAGGCCATCATGGATCGCTACGCCGAGATCTCCAACGCCTTCGCCGAGCCGATGGACGACGACAAAATGAACAATCTCTTGGACGAGCAGGCGCGCTTGCAAGACGTGATCGACGCCCAAGACTTGTGGAGCTTGGATCGCCATGTCGAAATCGCCATGGACGCCCTTCGTTGCCCGCCGGGCGATTGGCCCGTCACCAACCTGTCGGGTGGCGAAAAGCGCCGCGTGGCTCTGTGCCGCTTGTTGTTGGAACAGCCCGACTTGCTGCTATTGGACGAACCCACCAACCACCTCGATGCTGAATCCGTCGCTTGGTTGGAGCGCCACCTCAAGGAATACAAGGGATCGGTGATTCTGGTCACCCACGATCGCTATTTCCTGGACAACGTGACCGGTTGGATTTTGGAATTGGACCACGGCAAGGGAATCCCCTGGCAGGGAAATTACGCCCAGTGGTTGGACCAAAAGCTCGACAAGATGAAGAACGAGGACAAGTCGGAAACCGATCGGGCCAAGCGGCTTTCCCGCGAACAAGAATGGGTCAAGGCTTCCCCCAAAGCTCGCCAAGCCAAGAGCAAGGCGCGCTTGAAGGCCTACGACGAGCTGTTGGCGCAGGAAAAGAAAGACACCATGAAGGCGGCCCAGATCCAGATCGCCAACGGCAAGCGCCTGGGCGATGTGGTGATCGACGCCAATGGCATTTCCAAATCCTACGGCGAGAAGTGCCTTTACGAGAATTTGTCGTTCCAATTGCCGCGGTCAGGAATTGTCGGGGTCATTGGTCCCAATGGCGCGGGCAAGACCACGCTGTTTCGCATGATTTTGGGCCAGGAAACC
>CAIKAA010000415.1 GCA_903825275.1 uncultured Fibrobacterota bacterium
CAAGCCATCCATCCCGTAGCCGGTGGTTGCCGAGACGGGATTGGCCATCCCCAATCCGAGTTTCATCCAATCGACCAGGGCCTCGCGGTCCTCGGGGCGCTCGGACTTGTTCGCCAACAGCAGCACGGGTTTGTCGCCGCGCTGTACCTGGCGTGCCAGTTGGAGATCTTCGTAGGTGATCCCGGTTCGGGCGTCGGTCAAAAACAGGACGACGTCGGCTGCATCCAGGGCCAAATTGATTTGGCGACGCACCTGGTGGGCCAAAGGATCGAGAGTTTCGTCAATAAACCCTCCGGTATCGACCAAGTCGACCCGGCGCCCTTCAAAATCCCATTCCCGGAAATGGCGGTCGCGGGTGACACCGGGCCGGTCGTGAACGACGGCGACACGATGTCCCAACAAGCGGTTGAACAAACTGGACTTGCCAACGTTGGCACGTCCCACGATCACGATACATGGTCTTTGGCTCACAGGGCGGCAAAGTTAGCTCGTCCTGGACGCTTTGAAATCCTCAAGGCTCGAAGTAACCGATGATTCCCACAGAAAGTCCAGCGCTGGCATGGACATTGGCCCCCATCACAACCACCGGCACCCGTACGTCCATGGTCCAATCCTCGTCGAGCTGCAACAAGCAACCCGGGGTGGCAAGGATTTTGTGAACCACTTCACCGCTTGCCACATCGTTGGTGTTGGATCGCCCGGTGAAACTGTAGTTGAGAGCAAAATTGGGAGCCACGCCTTCGTCGAGTTGCACGCCCCCTCGAGCCATCATCACGGTGACGTCGCCGGGCTGGAAGCCCGAGGAGCTTTTGGGCGTGGTGGACCATGTGGCCAACCCATCGGCATACCAAGTGCCTTTGCGGTAGCCACAGAAGGTTCCCAGGGTAAACCCCCACTCTGGCTTGAATCCGACGATTTTCTCCTGCCCCACGGGAACAAAGAAGCCGGCGACCAGTCCTGTTCCCGTTTTCCCCAATCCGATCTTGGCGGCCAGATGGGCCCGGTCAAATCCGCCGAAGGACTCGGTGCGATCATGCAACAAGGCGTAATCCTTGTCGTAAAAATACCAAGGCAGCGAAATTTCCAAATCGGAGCGATCGTTCATGCCGTACTTGAAATAAGCCTCGGTGCTATAGGCAACCGGAGCGGTAGGCGAGGTGGCATTTGTTTCCTCCCAATTTTTGTCTGCCATTTGGTAGGTGACATCCGCACCCGCCCGGAAACCGAATTCCATCCCCCCATTGGGGACCATCGGTTTTTCGTCCAAAGCAAGGACCGGAAGTGCGGTGAAAAGGGTCGAACATAGCATTGCCGAAATACGCATAGGCCGAAACGATACCTTTTCCTAGCCGAACTGTCCGTTTTCCGACCCGTCAAAATTTTGTCACGGGGTCCTCAAAACACTCCCTGTGAGTTTGACTTTCCCCAAAAACCAGTTAGGAAGGATGGGAATCCTGGTTTACCAGTTGCCCAATCTTTCGGAGGATTTCTGGAGCAATCTCGTGCAGCGGAAGGGTTTGGGAGACCACCCCGGCATTGATGGCGGTTTGGGGCATGGAAGGGGCCACCGCGGTCTGCGGATCTTGGGCGAAAACCAATCCGCCATTGGCGACAATTTCCGCCGCCCCCAAGGCCCCATCACGTCCCATTCCGGTCAAGATCACGCCCATGGCGTTGGTTTGGAACACCGACGCCATGGCCCGGAACAAGGGGTCGGCCGCAGGGCGCATGTAATTCTCTGGCGCGTCTTTGTTGAGCCGAACGACCGGACCGGGAGCAATCGTCATGTGCCAATCACCAGGGGCCAACAAGATCTTACCGGCCTCGACGGACATTCCTTCCTCCGCCAATCTCACGGGGAGGTTGGTTTCCCGTTGCAGGCGGGAAGCAAATGTTTCGAGCATCCAGGCTGGACCATGGAGGACCAAGAAGATGCAGCTCTCCTTCAAGGAGCCGATCCCGCGGACCACCTCACGAACGGCTTCCGGTCCGCCGGTGCTGGCCGTGATGCCGATGGCGATAAAGTCGGGAGGAGGTGCACTGGGTTTTTTGGAAGGGGTGCGACGGAACGAGGAAGGCAACGGTTCGGGTTGTTGGCGTCGTGCCAAGCAATTGGCGAGTCGTTCCAAAACCTCGGGAACCGCGAAGGGTTTGGCGAGGTAGTCGTCCGCACCTGCCTGGAGGGCATGAGTGCGCGCTTCCGGCATCGACAAGGAGGTCACGATCAAGAAGACCGGCAGCGGTTGCATCGTGAGCCGTAGACGGTGGATCAATTCGATCCCGTCCATCCGTGGCATCATCCAATCGGAAACGATGGCATCGCAGGGTTGTTCTTGGAGGATTTCCAAGGCCTCGACGCCATCGGAGGCCGAGAGGGTCTCGTACCCTGCCTTGCGAAGGGATCTTTCCAAGATCAGTGTGCTAGTCGGATCATCTTCAACGATGAGAATCTTCACAAGTTCTCCAAGCAAGTGGAGCGCGGGCAAGGGTTTCTGAGCAACACGATAGCATTTTCGGTGGCGATCTAGCAAGGCTGATGAAACAGGACAACCAAACCTTTGCTCACCTTGCTGCGTGAAGGCATTGGATCGAAGCGGCATGCTTTGCCCAGTTCCCCGATAAATCTCCAAGAATTCCCACGTAATAACTGCTGGCATCTTCTTCGCTTAACCGGAAAGGTGGAGGCATCATGTCCGTCACCGTTTCAGGAAACATCCCGGCATCGCAAGTTCCGACGACCGAGAACCAAAAGAAAGCCTGGAAAACATCCCAGGATTTTGAGGCGATCCTGTTGCGGCAGATCTTCCAGTCCATGCGCAACGCCACAGCTAGCCTGAGCGAGGAACCTGAGGAAGGAGCCACCCAGCAACAGATGTCGATGGCTTGGGATGGAATGGCCGACCAAGTCGCCAAGTCGGGCGGGATGGGGTTGGCAAGGATGCTGTATCCCCACCTTTTGAGCCAAGCCGAACGCGGCGAGTCCATCTCCCCTCCCCTGAGTAGCCCTACCCAATTGCCTTCGGCGGTTGCGGCGAACTCTTACGCAAAGGCATCCAAAAACCTCGTGTCGACGGATACCATTTCCAGGGCCATTGCCAAAGCCGCGGCACAAACCGGGCTTTCCGAAGAGCTTTTGCGCGGAGTCATCCATGCCGAGAGCGGTGGAAACAGCGCAGCACGTTCCCCGAAAGGTGCCATCGGTTTGATGCAGCTGATGCCCTCGACCGCTAAGGAACTGGGAGTGGATCCGACAGATCCTGTCCAAAACATCCTTGGAGGCGCTCGGTACCTGGCCCAAATGAAGAGCCGATTTGGCAGTGATCGATTGGCCTTGGCCGCGTACAACGCAGGCCCCGGCGCGGTCGAGGACCATGGCGGCATTCCGCCCTATCCAGAAACCCAGAATTACGTCAAGCGCGTGATCGCCGCGCGCGACAAATTACGAGGTGCTCCTTGAAAACCCGCCCCCATTCGCTGGATGTCTTGATCGCCTGTCTCGAGCGGTTGAAGGAACGGAATATCGAGTGGACCAAACTCGCCAAAGGCCACCACGACGACATGATTGCCGGCCGGTTTTTGAACATGGAGCAGGGAATCGAATCTTTGGACCGAATGCTTTTGGAAATCGGGGAAGAGGAAGATTTGAGGATCCGCGTCACCCTGGAGCTTGCGGAGGTCCTCGATTTGCCAGACGACCCTCCCCCGCGCTTGGCCGACCTCGCCGCGATGTTGCCAACCGAATGGGC